>CAMBYC010000087.1 GCA_945871875.1 Sphingobacterium thalpophilum | reverse complement strand
TTCCACTTTTTTATTGCTTCTAATTGAATAAGCAATTGATTCATTCCTTCTACATCTTCAATGATCAATAAGAAATTTTTACCCGTTTGCTTAAGTCTACCTTTATTGGTTTGGGTTTGTACATAATTTAAGATGCTGTTGAATGTATCTGATTCAAAATAAGGAGAGTTTGGATTGTTTACAAAGTATGCTCTAAGCGTATCTTCTTTTAAAACCAACCTTTCAAATCCTAAATCTACTGCGATTTTTCGGCACCTTACGGTTGTAAATAAATCTTCAACAACTGTAGGAATGGGTCCAAATCTGTCTTCCATCTCGTTGTGAAACTGTATCAAATCGGCTTCATTTTCACAATTGTCTAATCTTGAATACAATGATAATCGCTCTGCTGTATTTTCTACATATCTGTCGGGGATCATGATTTCTAAATCGGTATCGATGGTGCAATCTTGCACAAAATCATCTTGCTTATGGATTTCATCTTTAAACAACTCTTTAAAATCACTACGTTTGAGTTCTCGAATGGCTTCGTTCAATACTTTTTGATACATTTCAAAGCCAATTTCAATTAAGAATCCACTTTGTTCTCCCCCTAGTAAATTTCCTGCACCCCGTATATCCAAATCTCTCATCGCAATCTGAAACCCTGAACCCAAATCACTAAATTGTTCTAAAGTTTGTAATCGCTTTTTACTATCGGGTGGCAACGCATTTACCGATGGCACAAACAAATAACAAAACGCCTTTTTATTGCTTCTACCCACACGCCCTCGCAACTGGTGCAAATCACTTAACCCAAACTGGTGTGCATTGTTTACGATTATGGTATTCACATTCGCTATATCAACGCCACTTTCAACAATATTGGTACAAACCAACACATCATATTTCTTATCAATAAAATCAAAAATCCGCTCCTCTAGTTCATGCCCTTCCAACTGGCCGTGGGCAAATCCAACACTCAAATCTGGACAAAGCCCGCGTATCATTCCCGCAACCTCTCCCAAACCCTGCACCCTATTATGGATAAAAAATACTTGCCCACCTCTTTCTGTTTCAAAATAAATGGCATCTCGTATAAAATCTTCATTAAACGTATGCACTTCTGTTTGGATAGGTTGCCTATTGGGTGGTGGCGTATTGATAATACTCAAATCTCTAGCTCCCATCAAACTAAATTGCAAAGTTCTTGGAATGGGTGTTGCCGTTAAGGTTAAACAATCTACATTGGTTTTGATGGTTTTTATTTTCTCTTTATGTCCTACGCCAAATTTTTGCTCCTCATCTATTACCAATAAACCTAAATCTTTGAACTTTACTTCTTTACCTATCAAACCATGTGTACCAATAATGATATCTATTTTACCTTCTTCTAATTTCTTTAGGGTTTCTTTTTTCTCTTTTGCAGATTTAAAGCGATTGATATAATCTACCGTAACGGGGAAATCTTTCAATCGCTCGCTGAATGTTTTGTAATGTTGGAATGCCAAAATTGTTGTGGGAACCAATACTGCAGCTTGTTTTCCATCCAAACAAGTTTTGAAAGCCGCCCTAACCGCTACTTCTGTTTTGCCAAATCCCACATCTCCGCAAACCAGTCGATCCATCGGACTAGATTGCTCCATATCTCGTTTTACATCACTTACTGCCTTGCTTTGGTCAGGCGTATCTTCATAAATAAAAGATGCCTCGAGTTCAGTTTGCATGTAATTGTCTGCCGAATGTGCAAATCCATGCTGTGTTTTTCTTTGGGCATACAATTTAATGAGGTCAAATGCAATTTCTTTAACCTTGGATTTGGTTTTTTCTTTGAGTTTTGCCCAAACGTCGCTTCCGAGTTTGCTAATTTTGGGCAATTGACCTTCTCTGCCTGTATATTTTGAAATCTTATGTAAAGAATTGATGTTTACATAAAGAATATCGCTGTCTTTATAAATTAATCTTACGGCTTCTTGTGTTTTTCCGTTGGATTCAATTTTTTGTAAACCACTGAAAACCCCGATGCCATGGTCAATATGTACTACATAATCACCTTGTTGTAACTCGCGCAATGCCCGAAGGGTGAGTGCTTTGTTTTTATTGTAAGCCTGTTTTACTTTGTATTTATGGTATCGTTGAAAAATTTGGTGATCGGTATAACAAACAATTTTTAATTCTTCATCTACAAATCCTTCGTGGATAGAAACAGGAACGGGCGTAAAGGCGATTTCAGCTTTAAGATCGGTAAATATGCTGTGTAATCTTTCCAGTTGGCGAGGATTATCTGCAAATAAAAAGATGGCAAATTTGTTTTTTTCGTAACTGGTAAGGTCTTTAATCAACAAATCAAACTGTCTATTAAACGAAGGTTGTGGTTTTGAATTGAATTCAAAACTTTCAGATGGTTGATAAATACTTCTCGATTTACCGGTTTCAGAACCAAATTCAATTACACGTTTGGTGTTGATAAAATCATGTGTAAAAGCGGCTGTAGTAAAATCATTGGCACCTACATTCACTTTTTCCATATCCTCTTCTGTAGAATGGTCGGCGGAAGAACCAGTATTTCGTTCAAGGAATAAAGCAAGATCTTCTTCTTGAACCAGCAATTTGTCGTTTAATAAATCTCGGTCTTTAATCCACCAAACTGTATTTTCGGGAAGAAACTCAGGTAATGAAGTTTTAAGTTCGTCTTCAAAATGGGTTTCTACATTAGGGATGATGGTAACTTGAAGCAATTTGCGTTCACTCAATTGGGTTTCAGGGTCAAAAATGCGGATAGAATCAACATCATTGCCAAAAAGTTCAACACGATAAGGTTTATCGTTGCCAAAAGAATAAATATCAAGGATGCCACCACGCATGGCAAATTGGCCAGGTTCGTAAACAAAATCGGTACGTTCAAAGCCGTAAGAAACAAATTTATCCATTAGTGCAACAGTATCGATAACGTCGTTGGTTTTGATAAGGATAATATTTTGGGAGAGGGTTTTCGGCAAAACCACTTTTTCAAAAATCGCTTCAGGATAGGTAACGATAATGCGTCGATTTCCGGGTAAGCTCCAGCGGGTGAGGGTTTCGGTGCGGAGCATTACGTGGCTGCTATTGAGCAACCGGAAGTTTTTATAGTGCTTAAATGATGCGGGGAAATAATAAATATCTAGGGCGTTGGTAAGGTTTTCTAATGTATTTTGGAAATATGCGGCTTCTTCGGCAGAATCTACTACAACAATATGGTTTAGCAATGCAGCTTTAGGTTGTTGGTAAACAGCTGCCAACACAAATTGCGGTGCACTTCCAAGGAGATTTGTTATCCTTAAAGCCATAGGTTTATTCATCGCAATGCGTTCTGCAATTGCTTTAGCCCGATTATCCGCCTGAAATCTATCTAACAACACTTGTAGGTTCATTAAGAATCCTTCCCCATTGGTTTAGATGCAAAGATAAGTGAAAGGAATTTGTATATTTATTGGTAATAATTGAAACAATTGTTTATAATATTATTTTATTGATTTAATTTGGCAACATCATAAAATTTCATGAAAATTTAATTATGAACAAACATCTACTTGGAACATTTTTATCCATTGCTATTATTGGAGCTTGGTATATTTCATCAACACCGGAAATAGAAACAGAAGAAGCGGAAGAAAACGAACAAGAAGCGGGTTTTAAAAGAGGACATTTAGAATGGATGATGTCTCACGATCCAACAACAGGCATAATTCCTAATGATATTAGAAAAAAAGAGCTTACTTGGGTGAAATCAGTAGGGGAGCGCCGTTCTGGAATGTTGGGATACACTGTTGCAAATAATTATGCAGCTGTTGGACCAACACAAAATGGAGGCAGAACACGTGCAATTGCTTTTGATATTCGCAATAATGGAAACACAAACCGTGTGGTTTTGGCTGGTGGAATAAATGGTGGAATATTTAGAAGTGAAGATGGTGGTTTATCTTGGAAATTTGTTCATCCAGTAGACGACATTAGGAGTGTGTCTTGTATTGCTCAAGATACAAGGGTAGGTTATCAAGATACTTGGTATGCAGCAACGGGGGAAGCATTAGGTGCTTCTGCATCTATTGCAGGTGCTTCTGTTTTAGGATTTGGAATGTTCAAATCAACAGACAATGGCAAAACATGGACAAAATTAGCTTCCACCATAGGAACAACAACTACTAGTCAGATAGATTTTGATAGTCCATTTGACATTGTTTCAAATATTGCAGTACATCCAGTATCAGGAGATGTTTACGCAGCTGGGCATCGTAGAATTATGCGTTCAACTGATGGTGGTTCAACTTTTATAAGTGTGTTAGAGGGAACAGTTGCCGCAACCAGCTATGGTGGTGTTACAGATATATTAATCAATAAAGCGGGAACAAAAATATTTGCAGCAGTTACTGGACGAAATCCAGATAGGGCATTTGCAGGTGTATGGACATCAACAACCGGAAATTTGGGTTCATGGTCGCGCATTGCTGGAGGTGTACAAAGTAGTAGTGATTCTGTTCCAGGTTGGAGAGCTTACGACCAAACGATTGCAGGAAATGATTATGCAGGTGGATGGGGAAGAATAGTTTTGTCATTGTCTGCAAACCAAACTCAATTGTATGCATTGATAGAAAACAGTGTAACTGAAAGTACTACTGCTGCAGAAGCAGATTTGTTTAGAGCTGATTTGGGTGTAAGTTCAAACACTTGGACCAATCTTTCTGCAAATCTATTTGCAAAATACAATGGCACGGAGAGTGTTTATTTGCCTACACAAGGTGGCTACGATTTAGAAATTGCTTGTCACCCCACCCAAAACAACATTGTTATTGTAGGAGGTGTATATGTTTTCAGGTCAACTGATGGATTTTCTACAAGCAACAACAATACTTTTATTGGAGGCATATATAAAGGAAAAGCATCTTCTACATTTTCAGATCCAGATGGTATTTCTCACGTTGATAATCATCGTTTTAAATTTGATCCCAACAACCCCAATAGAATGTTTGCAGCTTCTGATGGTGGACTTGCATTTACAAACGATGTAACAGCTACTATACCAGCTTGGGTAAATGGCAACAATCAATACCAAACTTTCCAATATTATTATGTTGGGATGGATCCTAAAGCAGGTTCAAGAACTTTTTATGGTGGTGCACAAGATAATTCTACTTCATTTCGAGATATGAGTGCCATTTTTGGTGGTCCACTTCCTGATTCAAACGACCATTATATAATTGTAGGTGGTGATGGTGGTCAGGCTTCATTGTTCAGAAATGCAAACAATCCATATATGTTGGCTTCGGCACAAGAAGGAAGATTGTATCGTTTGCAATTGTTTGGTTCAACAGGTATTACAAGTATAAAACCTGCAAGGATGGGATCTGATATGTTTATAACTT
The DNA here is from genome assembly GCA_945871875.1 of Sphingobacterium thalpophilum. Classification (GTDB taxonomy): domain Bacteria; phylum Bacteroidota; class Bacteroidia; order Chitinophagales; family Chitinophagaceae; genus Pollutibacter. Next base: position 7,847 of record CAMBYC010000087.1, on the reverse strand, counting down.
ATTTTCATCAAGATGAAGACAATCCGAATAATGTATATTTCCCAAGCAACGATACTATCTATAGATCTACAAGTATAACCACAACAACTTCGACTACAGGTTGGAGCAGATTAACTGGGGTAGATGCTGCTGCAACTGGTCAAATTTATGCAATAGCCACTTCTAGAGGAACTTATACTGCCAATAGCATGATGATTTTTGGAACTTCTGGAGGTAAATTGTATAGATTGAAAAACCCTGCAGGAGCTGATACTACTGCAAGTGTAGAAAATATAACGCCTTCAACATTACAAACAGGTTCATTTATTAAAGACATTTCATTCAACCCACGCAACCACGATACTTGTATGGTTGTAGTTTCAAATTATAATGTACCTTCTGTTTTCTGGACGGGAAATGCATCTGCAACCACACCAACTTGGCAAATGGTTGAGGGCAATTTAACATTGCCAGCAGTAAGAAGTTGTAGAATTGTTGCCACAAAAGCGGGCATTGAATATTATGTTGGAACCACTGTAGGATTGTTCAGCTCAAATTCTATCAATGGAAGCAGTACAGTTTGGTCTAGAGAAAATGGCGGAAATGGTATGATGAATACCGCTGTTGTAAATTCTTTAGCATACCGTTGGCAAGACAATACATTACTAGTTGGTACACACGGTAATGGTATGTTTGTAGCCAATATCGGTAACGCTATATCTATTGCAACTCCAGTAAATAATCCAATTAGAGACGATAAAAACTTTGTTGTGAGAGCATATCCAACAATTACAAGTTCGGTAGTAAATTACCAAGCTGGAAATATGTTGGGAATAAAAAACATTCAAGTGCAGGTATATAACCTAGCAGGACAAGTTTTGGTAAACAAATCAGTCGCTTATGGAAGTGGAAATGTAGATGTTTCTCGTTTGCCTGCAGGAACTTATATTTTGACAATAACCAGTAGCGATAGAAAGTACCAATTTATACAGAGGTTTGTGAGATAGTAATTAGTTGTTAGTTGTTAGTGGTAGGTAACTGCTATTTGTTTAATAAAAATTGAATAGCAGGATGTAAATTATCTAAAATTTATTATTGGGGTAAAATCCAAAATAAGTAGTAGAAATAAATATCACGATTTCAAATTGGCTAAAGTCAATCAATAATATTTATAAACCCCCAGCTGAGGCTGGGGGCTTTTTATGAAGTTTTTTTGTTTTTTCTAATGTATATTTCGATTAAACTATTTGTGATGATATAAAAAAAGCCAGAGCATATACTCTGGCTTTTTTACGTTATCAAAAATCAGCTTAAAGTTCTCTAATCCAGATATTTCGGTAACTCACCGGATTGCCATGATCTTGCAACATAATTGGCTCTTTTGCATTGTGCATTGTATAAACGGGTACGCCAATGTATTCTGTTCCACCCCAAATTGTTGTATTGTTTTGTACCAATACTCCGTTATGGATTACTGTAATCCTTGCCGGAGATTGAACCCTACCATCAACATAAAACTTAGGAGCAATAAAGATAACATCATAAGTTTGCCATTCACCTGGAGGGCGACAAGCATTTACAGTTGGAGCAGCTTGTTTATAGATGCTACCAGCTTGCCCATTTACATAAGTAACACTGTTATAATTGTCTAAAACCTGTAATTCATATCTGCCCATTAAGAAAATACCACTATTCCCCCTGCCTTGACCTTCGCCTTCAACAACAGCTGGTGTTCTCCATTCTATGTGCAATTGGCAATCGCCAAAAGCTTGTTTGGTATAGATTTCACCTGTACCTTTTTTAACGGTCATAGAATTGTCAGCAATTGTCCAACCAATAGAAGCTCCTTTAGATGTTCTCCATCCAGTGGCATCCATACCATTAAAAAGCATAATAGCATCAGAAGGTGCATCTTGTGCAGTTTTTCCTGGAGTAACTACTGGAGGAACAGGGCTCCATACTTCACTTAATTTTGGATCTCCGCCATTGCGGTTTTGAGCAAAAGAAATAGCAAATATCGCTAAAAACAAGCCAATCATTTGTAAACGCATAGTTAGTAGTTAGTAGTTAGAATTATTAAAAATATAAAAGTTAGGTCTTTAATTAGATATTAAAATAATTTATTTATAAAAATTAACTACTAACTACTAAGTACTAACTACTAAGTACTAACTACTAACTACTAACCACTATCAACTAATTAAAACTTCTTTGTTCCATTGGGTTGGTAAATAAACCTGAAAGTGTAATACCTTTGTTTTGTTGTTTTGTCAGCATCTGAAGCAGTTACAGCTGGAGTTACGCCACCTTTGTAATAATTTAAAATTTCAACTTTTGCATATTTTCCTGTTGCTGTTCTAATAAACAAAACCCTGCCTGGAATTGGTGTAATCAAATTTGCAATTGGATTGTAACTATACCAACCTTTCCCACTTCCAGAAGTTATTCCTAACGTTGCACCATTGTCAATTTTAAAAGTAGAATCAACAGGAACTTCTTTTACATCATCAAACAAACCAGTATAAACAAATGAACCACCTAAGGCTGGACCACTAGTTCCTCCATTTGTGATAATTGTAGTACCTCTGAAAGCCAAGTCCCATTTATTGCTGTTTGAGTCTGCAGAAGCAATTATCTTTTTGGTTTCTAAACTATAAAATGTAAACTTACCTGCTCCATAAGGCTGAAATGTAATTGGTAAAACTCCAATAATCGTATCAGCAATCACATCATTAACTGTTACTGCTGTTAATGGAATCACTATTGTTGTGTTGTCTTTTTTACAAGAACTAACCAAAAATACTACTACAATCAAAAACGAAATGCTCTTCAAAATCTGTGTCATATTTGCTCTATTTATTTGGGTGGTTTAAAAAATTATATGTAATTGTTGTGTACCAATTGATACCTGGTAATCCTGGTAAATTGTCTGCATCTTTATAGTTGAAAAGATTGTCAACTCCGGCCATTATTTGTACACCATTCTTTAATCTCCTTCCGGCACTTGCATTGATCAATAAAAATCCTTTGGCAAATTCATCAGAACGGTTTATGATGCCATTGCCTTCCATATCGGTTGTGCCAAACCTTGACCGCCAAATGGCTCTAGTTGTACCAAACCATTTACCATCGAATGTTTCTTTAAACAATTTTAAATTGACTGTATGTTTAGATCTGTTTGGCAATCCTGCATACTCATTTCGAGACAATTTTTTAGATATTCCCGTACCTAAATCTCGAGTAAATGTATTTCCTACTTTGATCGCTTTTAATACATCTTTGTCTGCCGTAACTAAATATTGATATCCTCCTTCTAAACTCGTTTGTGGATTAACCTTCCAATTGACATCGGTTTCAATTCCTTCGGTGAAAGCACGAGCAATGTTTAAATAGCTAAAAATTTGTCCGCCACTTTTCTTGTAGGCAATTACATCTGTTAATATAAGGTTGTTGATATCGTTTCTAAAGAAATTTGTCTTTACAAACCATTGATTATTAGGTTGGAAATGAAATCCAGCATTCCATCCAGTAGATGTTTCAGGTTGCAAAGCAGCTAATAGTTGATATGAAGGCGTAATATTTTCAATTTGTTTTAAAGATTGTAAGCGATTTACTTCATCATTTGCTACTAAAGATCCAAAAACTGAATAACTTCCTGCGGCAACATTGGTAAAGTTCAAATACAATTGTCTAAAATCTGGTGCTTTAAATCCTCTTCCAACGGATGCCGTAAAAGCGAACTTTTTGGATGCTGTGTATTTGATTGCCAACTTAGGACTCCATACAGAAGCATAATTCCGATTGTTATCAAACCTAAATCCACCAATGATATTGAATCTTTCAATTGGCTGCCATTCGCTTTGTAAAAAAAAATATTTTACTTCATTGAATTTAGTGATTGCAAGTGAATCGTATCGGTTTGAGCGAACGGTTTCATTTATAAATCCACCACCAACAGTAAAGTGTAAACTAGTATCTGGAGAATAATCGGTTTGGTTTTCTACCCTATAAAAACCTTGCTGGAATAAATCGTTATAAACACTTGGAAGATCTTTTACATCAAGGTGTTGAGCAGATTTGTATAACGAAACATACCCACGAATTTGAGTATTGAATTGATTGTTAAAACGATGAACCAATGTTGGATTGATATTCCAATCGGTATTGATTTGTTTGCCAGTAGATAAAACTGTTTGTCCAAGGTTTTGAACTGCAATACTGTTTTGAATGTTTTCTGGATTATAACGAATAATCGTATTGAACTTGGTTTTTGCTGTAATTGGATAACTTGTCTGCAACTGGAAACTCTGTTTGTTAAAAGGCTCAACTGTTTTTTGAACAGCATTTGGAAGAATCGAATAACCGTCTGAATGTAAAGTATTGAAGAAAAACTGAGTAGATAATTTACCAATAATTGTTGTTGCGTTTATGCTGCCGTCAATAGTATTAAATCTTCCGTAACGTAGATTGCCGTTCAGTCTTGTTGCAGGAACCTGATAAGTTATAATATTGATAACTCCTGCTAATGCTTCAGATCCATACAAAGAAGAGGAAGGACCTTTTACGATTTCGATTTTTTTGATATTTCCAACACTTACGCGAGAAAGATTCAAAACTCCACCGGTTCTGCCAATCAAGGGTTCGCCATTGAGTAAGATTAAGGTATAATCAGAAGATAATCCCTGCATTTGTACACCCTTTCCAAAGTTTTGTGTAATAAACAAACCCGTTTGTTCAGACAAAATATCGTCTAATCGTAGAGATCCACTTTGCTTGATGCGTTTTTCAGAAATGATGGTTGTAGGAACAGCTACATTGGATAATTTTCGTTCGCTTCGGGTTGCAGTAACTACAATTTCATCTAATAAATTTTTTGAATTGCTGCTGTCTTGAGCAAAAACATCACTACAAAAAACTACTCCACAAATAAATATTATTCCTATCTTTTTCATTCGTTACGCAAAGTTGTAACAATGCGCGTTGAACAATGTAATGGGAATGTCATATTTCATGAGTTATGAGTTATGAGTTATGAGTTATGAGTTATGAGTTATGAGTTATGAGTTATGAGTTATGAGTTATGAGTTATGAGTTATGAGTTATGAGTTATGAGTTATGAACTAATTTTTAGCATTTAAATTAATATACTTTCTGCAAATACAGTGATATAATTTTTATTCCTTTTAATTCATAATTGATTTCTCATAAATTATTAATCATAACTAGTTGCCTATCACTTTAATCGAACTCCCAGCTGGAACATTATCAGTAGATTTCATCCCATTAAGAATGGAAAGTTCCTCAATTCTGTTTTCAGGCATCCCGAAGGTTTTTAGGGCTTGTGCTAATGTTCCACTTTGTGTAACCTCTTTTAAAATTATACGTTCTTGCTTTTTATTTATTTTAGCAGCGTCTTTTACCTCCTTGAAATTATCAAGTGTATATTTAAAAGTTGTTATATTATTATTATAGTTATTGGTAGAAGCTATTCCCATAACGTGGTATAAATTCCCAGCAAATTGAATAATGTAGGATAACGAATGCAGTGTATTTTGTTGTTGAACAATATTTCCTTCTACTGAAATTGCTGTTAATCCGTTCACAGAAATATTTCTATTTTCAATTGATTGTATGCCGTATTGTTGTTCAATTTCACTAGTAGCTTGCTGTAATGATTTGGTTTTTAATAATGTCAACATTAAAACTGCATCTCCTGCCTTTGAACTCATTTGAAATTTCTGTGGGCTATTTTCATAATTCCAACCATTTGGAATGGGTAATTGTATTTTCAATTCGGGATGATAGAATACATTGTTTTCAACATATCCTTGCTTTGGGTCTTTGCCATAAGTGATTCCAGCTATTAACTTTAAAAAATCATTGCGATTTACCTTGGTTTGTTTTAGATGTAATTTGTTTTTCCAATCTGCAGCCAAAGTTTTTACAGTTTCAAACCTTGCTCCTGGATCGGGGTGAGTAGACAAAAACACCGGAACAGAGGAACCTGATTGTTGCTCCATTCGTTTTAAGGTGTTGAAAAAACCCGCCATTTCAACTGCATCATATCCTATTCTTGAAGAATATTCTACCCCCAATTGATCGGCTTGCTTTTCCGCATCTCTTCCGAACTTTAAAAAAAGCAATCCCAATCCTTGAGAAGCTGATTCTGCAAAGGGTTGCAATTCTGGAAGCAATATCACACTTGTTAACAATCCTAATTGACCTAATACCTGATTGCGTTGCTGCTCCACTGAGTGGCGTGCAGTTATATGTCCAATCTCGTGACCCAATACCCCCGTAAACTGTGCTTCATTGTTGAAATATGCCATTATTTGTCGCGTGAAATATACATAACCACCTGGAGTTGCAAAAGCATTAACAAAATCAGCATCTAAAACCTTAAAAGTATATTTTATATTCTTTCTATGAGAAACAGCAACAATTTCTTGTCCTTTTTTATTGATGTATTCTTGTAAAGCTGGGTTGTCATACAAGCCATATTGAGCTATAATTTCAGGATAAGCATCTTTCCCCATCTGTATTTCCTGTTCTTCCGACATCAAAACAAGCTCTTTTTTTCCTGTTACCGGATTTACTTGGCAACCTAAAAATCCTATACCAATTAGTAAGAGAACAAGATGTAACTTTTTCATAGTAAAGTATATAAAAATGATATGCCGCAAATTACTTTGAATTTTAAAAACTTACTGTAAAACTTCCAAAAATTCCAAAAGTTATGTTATGATGTTTTGTTTATTTCACAAAAAAGAAATTTGTATTATTAATTGTTCTTTTTCTTGTGTATAATATTAAATATATATTCAACATGTAATTTAAACACATGCGAATGATTTAATTTCAATAATAAGTTATATTTAAAGAGATAAAATTTTTTTAAACAAAAGGATAATTATTAAAATATATTTTTCAATTTTTATTGAAATAGAATTAAATCGCATGAAGAAGCAACAATTATTTAATGCCTTTCGACACGCAGCAAACGGAATACTTTGGTTTTTTAAGCTAGAGCGAAATGCGAAGATTCATTTTATATGTACAGTTTTAGTTGTGGTATTTGGTTTAATTTTAAATGTAAGTAAATTAGATTGGTTGTTTTTAACGGTTGCGATAATTTCTGTTTGGGTGGCTGAGTTATTCAATAGTGCAATTGAAATGCTGTGTGATTATGTGCAGCCGGAGCGTCATGCGTCTATAAAAATTGTGAAAGATTTAGCTGCTGGGGCTGTATTGTTGGCAGCCATAGGGAGTGGGATAATAGGCGGGGTGGTGTTTTTGCCTAAAATATATATGCTCTTAATTAATTAAAGTAGAATTTATGAATATCGCTTTTTTTCATGGGTTAGAATCATCTGCAAATTCTTCCAAATCGGTTTTTTTGCATAAAAATTTTGTTGCTTTCACTCCTGCAATGAATTATTATGATGAAAATCTATTCGATGAAACGCTGAGTCAATTAAAAAATACAAATTTCGATTTACTTGTTGGGTCTTCTATGGGTGGATATTTTGCATATCATTTATCAACGTTTCTTAATCTTCCAACATTGTTGTTTAACCCAGCATTTGTAGATAGAAGTTTTGAACCAATAGTGCATACTGGAACTTTTCAACCCCCACAAACCATTATAATAGGAGAAAATGATGATGTTATTATTCCACAAAAGTCTATTTTATGGATTGAGAAAAACATCAAACATTATTCTTTTTATCTTGAATCTATAGGGCATCGCACTCCAATTGAGGTGTTTGAAAAATGGGCATTTAAGACAATAGCTGAAATGCTTTAAAATCAATCGCTTATTCAATTTAACGCAATTAAATTATTTTGAAGCTTATGTCAAAAAGTAA
>CAMBYC010000086.1 GCA_945871875.1 Sphingobacterium thalpophilum | reverse complement strand
AGTTTACGATCAAATTAGACAATCTGTTGCCTATTCAGGCAAAAATGTAAAAATATGTGCGTCTCATGCTGGTTTAACCCTCGGAGAAGATGGTGCAACCCACCAAATTCTTGAAGATATTGGCCTTATGAAAATGCTTCCTGGAATGACTGTTATCGTTCCTTGTGATTATACCCAAACTAAAATGGCTACAAAAGCTATCGCTTCCTACGAAGGTCCAGTATATCTTCGCTTTGGAAGACCAGTTTGGCCAATCTTCACAACTCCTGAAACACCTTTTATCATTGGTAAAGCTTTAACCTTCTCCGAAGGAACTGATGTAACCATTTTTGCCACTGGTCACATGGTTTGGAAAGCCATAGAAGCTGGTAGAATTTTGGAAGAAAGAGGCATAAGCGTAGAATTGATTAATATCCATACCATTAAACCACTTGATACTGAAGCTATTTTACGCTCTATAGCCAAAACTAAATGTGCTGTTACCGTTGAAGAACATAACGTTATTGGTGGATTGGGCGATAGTATTGCACAAGTTGCTGCTAAACATTTTCCTATTCCAATTGAAATGATTGGAACCAACGATACTTTTGGTGAAAGTGGAAAACCTGCCGAATTGCTCGTAAAGTATGGCCTTGACACACCTTTTATTGTTACCGCAGTAGAAAAAGTTATGCAAAGAAAATAATTAAATCTCGTTTAAAGATTTTACTATTTGAATTTAATACAGTCTAAACGCTTGCATGATTTTAAATGATGACCAATCGCTTCTTATTCTGTTCCGTAATTCGGAAAAAAAGGAAGAAGCTTATACCCTTATCATAAAAAAATACCAGGAACGATTGTATTGGCATATCCGTAGGTTAGTTATTTCTCACGATGACACCAACGACATACTTCAAAATGTATGTATTAAAGTCTGGAAGGGACTTTCAAACTTCAGAGAAGATGCACAATTGTTTACTTGGTTGTATAGAATTGCAACGAACGAATCCTTAACCTTTTTAGCAAGTCAAAAAAAGCGTAAAGCTGTTGATTTTGATGATGTCTCTAATTATTTGACTGAAAAGCTTTCTGCTGAAAAAGATTTTGATGGCAATAAACTAGAATGGAAGCTACAATTGGCTATTCAAAAGCTACCAGAAAAACAAAAACTTGTTTTTCAATTAAGGTATTATGATGAAATGCCGTACGAAAAAATGAGTAAAATTCTTGATACAAGTGAAGGTGCACTTAAAGCCAGTTATCATCATGCTGCAAAAAAAATAGAAGACTACATTTTAAATCATTAAACTTAAATTAGACTTTATTGTCTAAATAATATGTCGTTACCTGATAAAAAAGTGGAGGAACTCTTAGATATTAGTAAAACATTGGCTAACTCAAAGATTAGTACCCCTTTTACAATTCCTGAATTATATTTTGAAAATTTTCAAATTCTATTGATTCAATTGATTCAAACGGATCATAATCTAATCCAAAACGAATTGTCTGAAATTGCACCCTTGCTATCTAAAATAGAAAAAAGCAACCCTTTTAGCCTTCCTAATAATTATTTTACATCTTTTAATGTAGAGGAAGTGTTAAATAATAAAGTTGATATCAAGCAAAAATCATTTAATTTATTTGATTATTATAAATTACACAAAACAGCAATTAGCATTGCAGCTACATTTTTGCTCTTAGTAGCAGCAACAGTTTGGATATATTCAAGTTTACCACAAAAAAGAAATAGTTTTAAACCTATTGAATTATCACAAATAACACAACAGGAATTTAACGAATTTCTTATTGTAGATCAAGAAGAATTACCAATAGAGGCTACTGAAAAAGAAGATATTGCAGAAAATGTTTTTAATATAGAATCAACTGTATCAACACTTAAAGAAGTTGAATTGCAACAATTTCTTGCTGAACTTCCAGAATCTCAATCAGATCAAATCAACTAATTATGAAACATATATTTATCGGGATTTTTGCATTTATTTCAATTGGATTACATGCACAACAAAGTTTTAGGAATAGCGACAAAATAAAAAATCTAGAAATAGCGTTTATAACTAGAGAACTTAATTTATCGATTGAAGAAGCACAACATTTTTGGCCAGTTTTTAATAAATACAAACAAGAATTTAAAACTTTGGTATCGGGGAAAGAGCCTAATGAAGATTTACTAGACAAGCAACAACGTGTCTTAGATTTCCGAAAAAGATATAGAGCTGAATTTTTAAAGGTTATTCCAGCAGAAAAAGTAAATCAATTTTACACTGTTGAAGCCAAATTTAGAGAAATGATTAGATTAGAATTGAAACAAAGGCAATCGAAAAAAATGAATTAGGAAAATCTTTTGTGAATATTGAATAATTTATCGCATTTAAATTAAAATAACGTAATTTTAACTTGGTGTTTTTCATAGGTTAGCAACGGCTGGCTCTTTCTAGAGCTAGCCTTTTTTTGAACTTTATTTAAGGCAACTTTTTTCATTCCTATTTTTCTATTATCAAGGTTATTTAAATCTAGATTACACATTAAATGTATTTATTCAAATTTTTGGCTAAAGCCAATCTACAATTATGATATAGTCCCCAGCTTAAGCAAGGACTAATTAAACATCTACAATTAATTTTTCTAATGCTTAATATCTGTTAAATGGCGTAGTAATTCATTTAAAGCATTAAAGCGAAGTCTTAAAAATTTCTGATAAAATATGTCGAATTTCAGATTTAAAGCCGCAAATGGTCATTAAATGGTTATCTATTATTATTTACTTATTGGAGATTTAATGTCGTGATAAAAAAGGAAGGTCCAGCCTTCAGTTTTCCCTTGATCCCACCATATCTGCCTAAATTCCATAGCTTTTTTCCCATCAAAATCATATTTAGCAGAAAATCTACTCTTCATTTGTTGCAACTGCGGTGCTTCATCTCCTCCAAAAAATATCGTTTCATTATTTTCCTTTATCCAAAAAACTTGGTGAAAAGGACAATGCCCACCAGTTATAGAATAATCAATGTAATTATCTATGGTTCCGTCACCATCAAGCAAAACTAAATTGTTCATTGTATGTAATATCTCTAATTCTTCAGTTATATATGACGGAAAACCTTTTTCAAAAGCATATTCCAATTCTTTTTTTTGAACATAATAGTTAGCTTGCGGAAAGCTGACTGTTAAAGTATTAAAATGGTTGTCTTTAAATGCAATTCCGCCAGCATGGTCTTTATGAAGGTGCGACATCAATACTTTTGTTACATCATAAGGATTGATATCCAGACTTAATAAATTCTCGTGCAATTGTAAAGTGCCGGCAGGAGTTGTAAAGCCTAATCCAGCATCTATCAAGATAACATCTTTTGAAGTAATTACCACAAAAGGTTGAATTTCAACCAATAAACTTCCAGTATTCCGTTGAGTTAAATCATCTTCATTAAGATTAAACGGAATAAATTGTTTTGATTTATCTATTGTGAAACTACCTTCAGAAAGCGGAAAAATTTGCATAGCGCAAATTTAGGCTTTAAATAGAAGCAATAAAATGGCTTATATAAAGAATCATGTGAATCAGATAAAGATTTAAATTATCTCAAAACCATTTGTCTATCAGCATCTAATCTTATCAATATAAAAATCATTAAAGAAAAAGTTAATAAGGAAGTGCCACCATAACTTAAAAAGGGCAGTGTGATGCCAATTACGGGAACAATACCTATTGTCATCCCAATATTAATCATAACGTGAAAAAAAATAACGGAAGCAACACCATAAGCAAAACAACGAGAGAAAGTACCTCGTTGCCGTTCTGCAATTATTATAATTCTAAATATTAAAACCGCGAATATGATTAGCAAAACAAAGCTTCCTAAAAAACCAAAACCTTCGCCGATGGTACAAAATATAAAATCAGTTCTTTGTTCTGGCACAAAATCATAGCGTGTTTGTGTTCCTTTTAACAATCCTTTTCCGAAGAATCCGCCAGAACCAATAGCAATTTTACTTTGTTTAACATTGTAAGAACTCGCTTTTTTCTTTACTTCCATTTGTTTTCGGTCTTCTTCCGTTAAACTTTGTGTATCAACAGTAAAATCTTTTCCTACAGTTGCATAAATTCTTTGCACTTGATAAGCTTTTAAAACATTATCAAATATAAATGGAACTGCAAATCTTTGAATGCCTACACAAACAATCCATATTGTAACAATTATAGTTAAAATGATTTTTTCTCTTTTTATCTGTTTTCTTAGAAGATAAACAAATATTGCAGCAACAATGGTTAATACTATTGCCAATACATTTGGGTCTAAAAGCAGTGTAAGAATTACCAAAAGAGCAAGGGAAAATCCAATAATCAATACAATACTCGGTAATCCTTCTCTATACATCACTAAGAAGAAGGAGAAAAAAACCAATGCCAAGCCAGTTTCGTTTTGGGCTATTGATAAAATTGCAGGAACAACCACTATGCTGGTTGCAATCAATTGTGATTTTATTTTACTGAAAACGGTATCTACTTGGGAAAGGTATTTTGCCAATGCCAGATTTGCAAAAAGTTTAAACAATTCTGCTGGCTGCACTTGAAAACTTCCTAATCGAATAATTGATTTTGTTCCTTTTATCTCTGTGTGAAAAGGGAAAACCAGCAACAACAAAACCATACCAAAAAAATAACTAAGGTTAGCTGTTGCTGTAAAAAACTTACTGTTTGTAAAAAGGATGATAATGCCCAAAATTATGGAAATACCCAAAAAAAGGAATTGCTTTCCATAATCTGTTTTAAATGATAAGAAACCTTGTAATATATTTTCATTTCGATAGGTAGCACCAAAAATGCTAATGATACCTATCAAACATAAGGTTATATATATCATTACCAATATCCAATCTATGCCTTTGGACAATTCGCGGTTATTGTTCAACATATTAAAATATTCAAATTGTTATTAAAAAAAGCAAGTTTCTTTACTGTAGTGTTTTGAATACTGTCTTTCTCAATTATTGGTTTTTCTGGAATTATTTTTTTCTCTAATGGAACTGATTTGGGCAAGTTATTCTTCTTTTGTTTTGTAGAATCTGGATAGTTTAAGTTTGGTAAGGTTGAATTTGTTTTTTTCTCCATCAGAGGAACTGGATTGTCTATAGCTTTACGTACTCTCCGCAATGAATCTAATATCATTCTTTTGCGTTTTACAATGGGTAAAATGATTTCTTTTGCAGCAATTCTGGCAGAATCTAGTTTGCTGGATGTGCTTAAAGAATCATTAATGTATTTTTCCATTATCATTCTAGCAATTGGACCTCCCCAAGTAGCCCCAAACCCTCCATTTTCGATAATAACGGCAACTGCAATTGTAGGATTTTCTTTTGGCGCAAAACAAACAAACCAAGAGTGGTCGTCAAATTTTTCTCTTTTACCATTTACAAAACCAAAATTTTCGGCTGTTCCTGTTTTTCCACAAACTTCGATACCTGGTATTCTTGCAACCATCGCAGTTCCATAGTTTACCACATCTTGCATGCCCAATTTTACCACTTCATACATTTCAGACGACAAATTATTGACAATATGTTTGGTTCTAAAATTTGTTAAAGTGGTATCAGTAGCTAATTCACCGTCAATTTTTTGAACAAAATGCGGTGTATAATAATAGCCTTTATTACCAATGATACACATTAGATTAGCCATTTGCAATGGTGTTGCCAATAGTTCACCTTGACCAATACCTAAGAAAACATTTGTACAAGAATTCCATTGGCCACGGTATAATTTATTATAGAAATCAATATCAGCTACAAAGCCTTTGTCTTCACTTGGTAAATCAACTCCTAGTTTTACACCCATTCCAAAATTGTTCATGTAAGTTTTCCATGCGGAATACCCCCTTGCGGTGCTACCAAAAAAGGGATTATCAACAGCCAATCTATAAATATGCGAGAAGTAGGAGTTACAAGAAAAAGCAAGTGCTGTTCTTAGGCTGCTAGCGTGCCCTCCGCCAGAGTGTGTGCATTTTATTGGTCGGGTACAATTGTTATAGGAGCCAAAACAGGGAAATCCGAATTCTGGGGTTATTACACCTTCACTTAATGCAATTAATGCTCCTAATGGTTTTGTAGTTGATCCCGGAGGGTATTGCCCTTTTATGGCTCTATTGAATAAAGGACGGGCAGTATCTGTTAAAAGATATGAAAAATTGCGTCTCCTATCTGAACCTGTTAATAAATTAGGATTATAAGTTGGCCCACTTACCATAGCTATTATCCCGCCAGTTTGTGGATTGATAGCAACCACAGCTCCTAACTTGTTTGCTAAAAACTTTTCTGCTAATATTTGAACATCTATATCTAGCGTTGTTCTTAAATTTCGTCCTGGACTAGCAGATGTATCATAAATTCCATTGTTGTAGGTGCCTACAATTCTATTTTTATTGTCTTTGATGAGGTATTTGATACCTCGTTGACCAACTAGAATTCGTTCATAAGATCTTTCTAGGCCATTTAAGCCCATATAATCTCCTAGTTGATAATTGTTTTTGTTTCGTTTTAAAATGTTTGAATCCACCTCGCCTAAATAACCCAACACATGTGATGCAGCTTCATAAGGATAGGTTCTAATTGGGCGTTCTTGTAAAAAAAATGCAGGTTCATAACGATAAATGTTTTCTTGTATCCTTACATATTTTTCTAAAGATAAAGATGCTTCAAAAACAGATGGACGGTTTCTTCCGTTTTTAATAATTCCTGCTATAATTCTTTCTTTAAACTGTGCTGGTACTATTCCTAATAATTTGCAAAGTCCAATTGTATCTAACCCACGAAGTTGGGTAGGTAAAACCATTAAATCTCTGGTAATTGAATTCTGAAGTATAGGCCTGTTTTTTCTGTCATAAATTAATCCTCTAACCGGATAAATTACAACACGGTCTACCGCATTATCCAATGCTTGTAATTTGTATTCAGGCGAAAACAATTGAAGAACCATTAGCCTCACAACTACTATTACAAAAAAACTGAGGATGATTAATTGTATAACAGTTTGTCGAGATTGATTGAATGAAGGCATTGTAACTTATAGATTAATAACAAAAAAGATGATTTATACGTTTTTAGAAATTAAAAGCTAATTAAATCTACTTCTACTTTTTATATTTCTAGGGGAAAGCATTTCTGTAATTAAAATTAGCAACATGCTGATACCTGTTGATGCAATAAGTTTACCTATAAAAAAAACAAAGTCACCAAAACTTATCCATTCCAAAAGTATCAAATAAAAATGGTGCATAATAGTTAAAGTAAAAACATAAATCATATAAGGAAGAAATCCCATGCTTATAATAGAAGGTTCTATATAATTTGTTTCATAGGTTTCTTTAGGCATCAATAAATGGATAATGAATGGTCTAATATATGCGATTAAAGTACATGCAGAAGCATGCAATCCTGGAGATTTTGTAAATATATCGAGTACAAATCCAAATAAGAAACCTAATAGCAAAAGCTGGGTTTTACTAATGTTAAAAGGTAGCCAAAGGATAAATAAAAAATACAATATCGGAACGATGAATTCATTTATTGGAGGAATTTTATCCAACAGAAAAACTTGTAGCAAAATGAATAAAGCAAATCTTAAGCTGTTTTTTAATAAGTTGCTCATTAGTCTTTTTTAACTTTATTGATTAACGAATCTAATTCTCCTTTCAATAAAGACTTTACAAGAAAAGCATGTTGTATATCATAAAAGTTAATGGCAGTTTTTACCTTTAAAATATAAGTATTTGTGTTTTCATCTGTTTTTACATCTGAAATAAAGCCGATGGTTTGTCCTGGAGGGAAAATATCTGAGTAAGGGCTAGTTACAACGGTGTCACCTTTTTTTACATCAATGGCTTTGGCAATTTTGATAAGGGTAACAAAGCGTGGATCTTTACCATCCCAAACAATTTCACCAAATCCTCCGGCTGTTTTAACTTGTGCAACAATGCTACTTTTCCTGTGGATTAGGCTCATAACAATTGCCATATTGGGGCTAACGTCTACTACTCTTCCAATAACACCTTCAATACCAACTACGCCCATATCTATTTCAACACCTTGATTGGCACCACGATATAGCGTTACAAAATTATTTTGAGCAATTACTGAGGAGCTGATTATTTTAGACGATAAATAGAGATACTTTCTCTTATCGGGCGAAATGGTGTCGGTAATTATATTGCTATTTTTCTCAGGCGATTGAAAATCTGCTTTTAATTGATTGAGCAACAATACATTTTGTTCTCTTAGTTTGTCGTTTTCTGCTTTGAGGTTAAAATACGATTGTAAATTATTGTACCTAAGATTTATACTACCGGTAATTTCATAAGCGGTAGTTAAATAAGTAGCACGATGAAAACTATTGAAATTAAAGAGTATATACAGTGAAATACCCTGTAACAGCAAAAGCAACAGCAATACTTTAAACCTGGATATAATTTGAATGATGTTCAGCATGATGTTATCTCATCACAAAAGGATATCGGGAATAATTTTTCAAAGCAATACCAGTGCCTCTAACTACACTTTTTAATGGATCTTCAGCAACGTGCACAGGAAGTTTTATTTTCTGGCTCAAGCGTTTGTCTAATCCTTTAAGTAAAGCACCACCGCCAGTTAAATACAATCCGCGGCGGTAAATGTCAGACGCCAACTCGGGAGGAGTTGTTTCTAATGCTTTCAAAATCGCTTCTTCAATTTTGAATATTGATTTATCCAATGCTTCAGCAATTTCTTGATAACTTACTATAATTTGCTTTGGAATTCCGGTAACCAAATCTCTTCCATTTACAGGAATATCATCTGGTGGATTATCTAAATCTTTTAAAGCAGCACCAATTTGAATTTTTATTTGTTCTGCCGTACGTTCCCCAATCAATAAACTGTGGTAACGTCTAAGAGACTCCATAATATCAGCAGTAAATTCATCTCCCGCAATACGTATAGATTGGTCGCAAACGATACCTGCCAAAGCAATAACCGTAATTCCGGTAGTTCCACCACCAATATCAATGATCATATTTCCCACTGGCTCTTCTACATCAATGCCGATACCCAACGCAGCTGCCATCGGTTCGTGCAATAAATATACTTCTTTAGCACCGGCTTGTTCCGCACTGTCCCTAACCGCTCTTTTTTCTACTTCAGTAATACTTGAAGGAATACAAATCATCATTCTCCAACTTGGCGGAAACAATGGTTTCTTTGGATAGATTTTTTTAATCATCTCCCTAATCATCAATTCTGCGGCGTTAAAATCAGCAATAACCCCATCTTTCAATGGTCTTACTGTTCTAATGCTTTCATGTGTTTTTTCATGCATCATCAAAGCCTTCTTTCCAACAGCAAGCACATGCTTAGGATTATTGCGGTCTAATGCAACTATAGAGGGTTCGTTTACAACTATTTCGTCATTGTGTATGATAAGCGTGTTGGCAGTTCCAAGATCAATGGCGATATCTTGGGTAAACCAATTAAAAATTCCCATTTTGTGGTATTACTTTTGTCTATTTATTGGCAAATTTGATGAAATAATATCAATATTCAATACTTAAGTTATTGATTTATTGATTAATTCTGAAAGTTTATTTAAACGTTATCATAATTAAGCCAAATCACATAAATTCAAAGCCAATATCGTTTCTGAAATTCATCCCTTCAAAGGAAATTGATTCCATTTTTTGGATAGATTTCTCAACAGCTTTTTGAATATTATCTGACATTGCAGTTACTGCAACTACCCTGCCACCGTCTGTAACTATATCATTTTCTTGTTGTTTTGTTCCCGCTTGAAATACCATCACATCTTCTTCTTGCTCCTGCAATAGGCCGATTATTTGCTTTCCTTTTTCGTAGGCTCCAGGATAACCTCCACTAACAGCCATTACTGTTGCAGCTGATTTTTCCGCTATTTCAACTGTGTATGTCCCCAATTCTTGTCTGCCTAATGCAATAAACAATTCAAGCAAATCATTTTCTAAACGTGGAAGCACCACTTCGGTTTCAGGATCTCCCAATCTACAATTGTATTCTATCACATAAGGTTCGCCTTCTACACTTATCAATCCAAAGAAAATAAATCCTTGATACACAATTCCCTCATCTGCTAATCCTTTAACAGTTGGTTCAACAATGCGGGCAACCACTTTGTCCATAAACGTTTTATCTGCAAAAGGAACTGGACTAATTGCTCCCATTCCCCCAGTATTTAAACCGGTATCGCCTACCCCAATCCGCTTATAATCTTTCGCTTCTGGTAATAAAACATAAGATTTACCATCTGTTAATGCAAATACACTCAATTCTAAACCCTTTAAAAAAGATTCTACAACTACTTTTTTGCCTGCATCTCCAAATTTAGATTGTTGAATCATTTGCTCAAATTCCTTAATGGCTTCTGCTCGGTCTGATGTTATAATTACACCTTTCCCAGCTGCCAATCCATCTGCTTTTAACACAATAGGAACCGCAGTTTCTTGTAAATAAGCAATCCCTTCTTCAAAATTATTGCTGTCAAATTCGCGATAAGTAGCTGTTGGAATATGGTGGCGACCCATAAATGCCTTTGCATAAGCCTTACTGCCCTCTAATTTTGCACCTTCTTTTGAAGGTCCAACCACTGTAATATGCTTTAAACGCTCATCTGCTACAAAAAAATCATAAATGCCAAGAACTAAGGGTTCTTCCGGACCAACTACAACAATATCAATATTATGTTCAATACAAAAATTTCCCATTGCATTGAAATCGGTAACTGCAATGGGTATATTTTTACCCAATAATGCCGTTCCTGCGTTACCAGGAGCAATGTATAATTGTCCAAACAGGCTACTTTGACACATTTTCCAAGCGAGAGCATGCTCTCTACCACCGGCACCTATGAGTAAAATTTGCATTTATATAATTTGCTGCAAATTTAAATAAAATCTAGTTGTTGGTAAGCAACTTTTGAATCTTTATCGCAACCGTACAACATTTATGAAATATTTCGCTATTTTTATTTTCTTTCAAATTTCTTCAACATGAGCACAACAGAAAATAGTCTTAAACATCCCAAAGGTTTGTATGTACTTTTTGCCACTGAAATGTGGGAAAGATTTAACTATTACGGCATGAGAGCCGTATTGGTATTGTTTATGACAAAAGCGTTGTTGTTTGACAAAGCTTTTGCATCAAGTTTATACGGCAGTTATACCGGATTGATTTACCTCACTCCTTTGATAGGTGGATTTGTGGCAGACAAGTTTTGGGGCAATCGTAAATCAATTATAACAGGAGGTTTGTTGATGGCTTTGGGCGAATTTGTAATGTTTTTTTGTGCAGCTTTTTACAAATCAGCCCCTGATTTATCTGCAGCTTTGTTTTTTATTGGATTAGGATTGATGATAACAGGCAATGGATTCTTTAAACCAAACATTTCTTCATTGGTAGGACAGCTTTATCCAGTTGGAGATAGAAGAATAGATCCAGCATATACCATTTTTTACATGGGAATCAATGTTGGAGGAGCAATTGGACCGTTTGTATGCGGATTGGTAGGAGATACAGGCAATCCTTTAGATTTTAAATGGGCTTTTCTTGCAGGTGGAATCGGTATGTTGATAAGTGTAGTTACACAATTGTTTTTCCAAAAGAAATATTTAATAGATCAAGCAGGAAATGATTTGGGCATTGTTCCAGCTGGTGCACCTAAGAGTTGGTCAAATCCAATATTCGTAACAATAGGATTGGTTGTATATTCTGCAATTATGATTGGTGTTCTTTACCTTGATGCCAAAGTATTTAGTTTCTTTACATATATTTTAATCATTGCTCCAATTTTGATTGCGGTAATTATTTTTGGCGATAAAACTTTATCCGCTTTAGAGAAACAAAAAGTAGCAGTAATCTTTGTAGTATCGTTTTTTGTGATTTTTTTCTGGATGGCATTTGAACAAGCAGGAGCTTCATTAACATTTTTTGCAGAAGAACAAACCCAGCGTGATCTAGGTTTCTTCGTTATACCATCAAGCTTTTTTCAATCTTTAAATTCATTGTTTGTAGTTGGATTTGCCCCAGTGTTTGCTTGGTTATGGATAAAGTTGGGAAAAAAAGAACCCAGTTCACCAGCAAAAATGGCAATTGGATTGTTTTCTTTGGCATTGGGTTATTTATGGATTGCAACAGGAGTAAAAGATGCACAACCTGGAATTAAAGTAAGTATGATTTGGTTGATAGGAATGTATGCATTTCATACTTGGGGAGAACTTTGCTTATCGCCAATAGGATTGGCTTTGGTAAATAAGTTGGCTCCATTAAAATTTGCGTCATTATTGATGGCAGTTTGGTTTTTGGCAAATGCTGCAGCCAATAAAATGGCGGGTGAATTGAGTGCTTTGTATCCCGATAACAAAACAACCTATTTTCTTGGTTATGCCATGCACAATTTGCACGATTTCTTTATGCTGTTTGTAGCACTTGCGGGTGTTGCAGCTGCAATATTGTTTTTGCTTAGCAGAAAGTTAGAAGGAATGATGAAATAATGGTTAATGGTTATGAGTTATGAGTTATGAGTTATAAGTTATGAGTTTTGAGTTTTGGGTTATGCTTTATGAGTTTAGGAATGTATTCATCTTATTTGTCCATTTACAATAGAGGAAACCCTTGAATTGTCCCCAGCTTTAGCTGGGGGTATATAAATATTATAAATTGGCTTTAGCCATAAATTTGAAGAAATACTTCTAATGCGGAATTTGGTATAAACGAAGCCTTTTAGAATGTGATAAATAATCCATGTTTCCATCAGAGACCAAAATAAAAAGAAGCTTTACCTTGCTTATCAGACAATCTCGACTTGTATTTCCAATTTGATTGGAAATTAAAAATTTATCTTGCTCCCACAGATCTGAAAATTAAATTTAAAAAAACATTTCTGCGCTTGGGATAATTTAATTTTACACTTTCAATGAACCAACCGTAATTTTTATTGTTTTGAAACTACATTATTTTTATCATGAAACAATTTACACCAAAACTAATCTGCCTAATTTTATTCATCAACATACAAATTGCAAGCTTTGCACAATCCACTGGTAGCATATCTGGTGCAGTGGTAGACAAACAATCCCAACTTCCTTTGGCAAATGTTAGCGTTGTTTTGGAAGGAACCAACAAAGGAACCACCACTGACGATACTGGAAAGTTTCGTTTGTTAGGAATTGATGTAAAAACATACAATATCGTTTTTACAATTTCTGGGTATAAAAAACAAACACTCTATAATATT
>CAMBYC010000085.1 GCA_945871875.1 Sphingobacterium thalpophilum | reverse complement strand
TTTTTACCAATTTTTGCTTCAACCTCAGCAATAGCTTTAACAGTTTTAATAACAGAATCAGGTGTCACAGAAATACTGTCTATACCTAGCTCAACCAAAAATTGAGCAAAATCAGGAAAGTCAGACGGACCTTGACCACAAATGCCTACTTTTACTTTTGCTTTTTTGGCGGTTGTAATTAACATTTCTAGCATTCGTTTTACAGCAGGATTTCTTTCATCATATAAATGTGCCACTAAAGATGAATCTCTATCTAAGCCAAGTGTAAGTTGTGTTAAATCGTTGCTGCCAATGCTGAAGCCATCAATATGTTGTGCAAATTCTTCTGCCATTAAAATATTGGAGGGAATTTCTGCCATTAAAAATAATTCTAGTTTATTTTCTCCTCTTTTTAAGCCATATTCTGCCATAACATCGGTTACTTTATGTAGTTCTTCAACAGTTCTACAAAATGGAATCATTACAACAACATTTGTTAATCCGATTTCATTTCTAACTTTTTTAATTGCTGTACACTCAAGACCAAATGCTGGTTTATATGCTTCGCTATAATACCGAGAAGCACCACGCCAACCAATCATTGGATTTTCTTCATGTGGTTCGTAATATTTGCCTCCTAATAAATTATAATATTCATTGCTTTTAAAATCGCTAAAGCGAACAATAACTTTATTAGGATAAAATGATGCAGCAATTTTTGCAATGCCATTGCTTAACTTTTCAATAAAATAGGTCTCTTCATTTTCGTAACCAATAATCTTTTTTTCAATTTCATTGGTTAACTCTTTATCATTTAAATTTTTATGATTAAGTAATGCTAATGGGTGAACTTGAATATAGTTGTTAATAATAAATTCTTCTCTTGCCAAACCCACGCCTTTATTGGGCAAATGAGAAAATTGAAATGCTAAACTTGGCGATGCAACGTTTAACATGATATCCGTTTTTACGGTAGGCAATGTAGATAAATCGTAATCAGTTTTTTCGTATTTAATATCTCCTTCATAAAGAAATCCTACATCACCTTCAGCACAAGATGCAGTAACTATTGTACCTTCTTTTATCAAATCCGTAACATTACCACAACCCACAATGGCAGGCACTCCTAGCTCTCTTGCTATGATAGCAGCATGGCAAGTTCTACCACCTTTATTGGTGATAATAGCGGATGCTTTTTTCATAATAGGTTCCCAGTCAGGGTCAGTCATATCTGTTACTAAAACAGAGCCTTCAACAAACTCGTGTCCTTCACTAACACGTTTGTCTAGCGAATAAAGAATAGTGGCTTTTCCACTTCCAATTTTATCGCCAACGGCAATACCTTTTGTAATCAGTTTTTCGTGTCGTTTTTCATCCTCAATTTTATATTCAGTAATATTATTATGATTTTTTTGTGAATGAATTGTTTCGGGTCTCGCCTGCACGATGAATAACTCTTTCGATAATCCATCAATTGCCCACTCAACATCCATAGGGGTCCATTTTTCTTTTATTTTGGTGTAATATTCTTCAATGATTACAATCCATTTTGCAAGCTTTACAATTGTTTCATCTTTTAAACAAAAGCGAATTCTGAAACTATTTTCGGTTGGAATTATTTTTATTCTTTCATCACCACCTTCGCCATAAATCATCATCTTGTCTTTGTTGCCCATTTTCTTTTCGATAATTGAGTTGAAGCCTTGTTTTACCAAGGGTTTAAACACAATATATTCATCTGGCGAAACTGCACCCTGCACAATCATTTCCCCTAAACCATAACTTGCATTTATAACGATAGCATCTTTAAACCCACTTTCGGTATCTATAGAAAATGCAACACCTGAAGCTCCTAAATCGCTGCGAACCATTTTTTGAATACAAACAGAAAGTGCTACTTCAAAATGATCATATCCAAAAATCTGGCGATAGCTAATTGCTCTATCTGTAAATAGAGATGCAAAGCAATTTCTTACACAATCCATCAAAATGGCAGGACCCCGAACATTTAGAAAAGTTTCCTGTTGCCCCGCAAAACTTGCATCTGGTAAGTCTTCTGCAGTGGCACTGCTACGCACGGCTACGTCAGTATAATCTTGGTTATAAAGTTGAGATAAAGTTTCGTAAGAAGCAATAATCTGCTCACTCATATTTTTGGGAAATCTGCCATTTGATATAAGTTGGCGAACCTGCATTCCCCCTCGTCTTAATGACTCAATTTCGTCGTAATCAATAGCATTTACAATATCTTTAATTTTTTTATCTAATTCATTAAAGTTAATAAATTCGTAATAAGCATCAACAGTTATTACAAAGCCATCAGGAATGTTAACGCCCAATGCGGTTAAATGCTGCAGCATTTCACCAAGAGAAGCGTTTTTCCCACCTACTAATGGAATATCATTTATACCAACTGATTTTAATGGAAGGGTGTAATTCATAAAGTGAGTATTTTCTAATATTTAAAAAATTTGTAAAGAGGAATGCATAACGAAAAAAAATGAAATAAAAAAATATAAACGTAATATTTATATTATTGTTGCTTGAGATGATTCAAAATAGATAAGAACCTAAAAAATTTTACCCAAATTTCACATTAGAAAAACAGAAAGACGTTTTCTAATAGCCCATAGCTAAAACTAGAGGCTAATGAAAGAACACCGTTCAATTTTTCCACTACATAACTTGGGTTAAATTTTTTAATTTCCCCAAATACTTCTCAGTTGATGTATAGTACTTGTCCCTTTAACTCCTTTCGTTTCTAATATGGTATAGGGCGATTGGGGGAAGACCAACTCTGTTATATTAAGTTCACCATCGTTAAAAATAAATTCCATAGATGAACGGTCTATATATACTTTAACATTTTTCAATAGTATGTTTTGCAAAGGTGCTTTATGTACTTTTATAAAGTCGCTATTAAAATCGGTAATGCCAGATTGACTTCTGTCGAACGTTATTTGGTTATTTTCTTTTTTGAGTACTACTTTTTCATTGTTATTGTTAGAAAAAGTCAGTTGAAAATCTGTTTCTTCCAATTCCATTTCAATCTCTACATTATCAGATAAAAGCACCATCTTATTTGATGGAACTCTTTTTGAATTTACCCTTAGGGTATTCAATTCTTGTATTGGTTTTGACATTAGTGTGTAATCTCCACTGTTTTGTTTCAATGTTAAAACCCTTGGAATAGTCATTGCTGATCTCCAAATTTCGGTTGGTACCTTCTGGGCATACAACCAATTGCTCATCCATCCCATAAAAAGCCTTCTACCATCGGAATTGGGAATATCAGACCATGTTACGCCAGCGTAATTATCAGCACCATAATCTAACCATTTTGTTTGGGTAGTCTCTGTGACAAATTTTTTACCATCAAAATCCCCAACAAAATATTGTGTGGCGGAGCCACCATTAGGACCACCTGGATTTATACTTACTAATAAAACCCACTTGGTAATCCCCAAAGCTGTTTTAATGGGAAACAAATCTGGGCATTCCCAAAAATCACCATACGCTGCCCATGAAACATTAAAATCACTACTATGTTGCCATTTTAATAGATTGGGGGAAGTATAGAAACTAATCTTGTCTTTCACCGCCAATGCCATGATCCAATTTTGACTTTCTTCATGCCAAATAACCTTTGGGTCTCGAAAATCTTTTATACCTGGGTTTTTAAGAACGGGGTTTTCATTATATTTTGTCCAAGTTCGCCCCCTATCATTACTGTATGCAATTCCTTGATATTGAATTTCTATTTTTCCTGCCTTTTCGCCTTCCATGGAGTGATAAGCATATATCGCAACCATAGGTGGTTGACCGTTTTTGCCAAAACCAGATGAGTTTTTCCAGTCAATTACTGCTGACCCAGAAAAGATATATCCCAGGCTGTCTGGATAAAGTGCAATGGGATAATTGTCCCAGTGAATTAAATCTGTAGAAATTGCATGCCCCCAATGCATTGGACCCCAAGTGTTTCCGTCTGGATAATGTTGGTAGAATAAGTGATACTCTCCGTCAAAATACACTAACCCATTTGGGTCGTTCATCCAACCTTTGGGTGGCGAAAAATGATATTGAGGTCTAAACTTTTGGTTATAATCTAGTTTTTTGTTATTTAAGTTTCTATTTGTATTGCAAGCAAAAAAAGAGATGAGTACAATTGGAACCCAATATATGTTTGTTATTCGATTCATTTTTAAAAGGTTTTATGTTACAATTTGAATTTTTATTATTAGGTGCTTTTTACACTTGCGTATCAACGTTTGCGGTTTGGCGCATTTGGAGATTTTCCAACTGTCCGCTCTGAAATAAAACCAAATTAGTAATAAAAAATTGAAGTTTGAAATGCTACCGAGTTTTATTTGTCTGCCCGATATACCGCCTGGCTTTGTACTGCTGCTGATGTTTAATCCGTCTGCCCCAATTGCCCCAAACCGGCTGTTAGCAGCAGGCATTTTTTTGTAGGCAGAATATATTTAACTTCTAATTTAATTTTTCAGATCTCTTTGAACGACTAAGTTTCATCCAAGCTAATAGAAAACCTCCTAAGCATGCAGCAATTATTGCAATAAGGAGGATAGGCAAATCTTTTTTTAAGAACATATCCAATTGTCCAGCGAAGAGAATACTTAGTCCAATGGACCCAATCATAGGGCCAACAATCCATAATCCCCAGCGCCAAGATTCTTTTGGCCAAAGAAAGCCGAATAAACCTCCAACAAAAAGATAAATAAAGCCAAGGATAATGGGGAAAGGTTCAATTTTAGGAATAAAAGGAATAGAGAGTCCTACTATTACAGCTAGGATATAAGGATATTTTGAATTCATCATATCATTTTTTTTCAGAATTAAATCACTTTAATTAAATCTGTGAAAGCATCCTCATTAATATTCAGTCAACAATTGAAAGAATTGTAGAATGCTTTAATTAGTAAGTCACTCTGTGAAAATAAATTATGACTTATGTCTAAAGTTAAGATTAAAAAATGCTGATTTATCACTCATTTATACATTTATCTCTACTTATCAGCCGCTTGCATGCAAACATTTTGGGGGTTTGGCGAAGTGAGTCATTAGAAGCACAAATGAATAATATAAATACTAATTTTCAATTTATAACTTCTGCCTCCATTTTGCCAAACCCATGTTACCTGCCGGCGTTTTTCGGGTCTTTAATTCGCTAAAATTTATAAGTATATCCTAGTCTTATTACTTGCGTTTCGTAAAAATCATTACTTGTATAATTAAAACCTTGTCCTGTAATTTCTTTTTTAATTTCCATTGTGCTTAATATATCTGTTGCATTAAAAAAAAGTTCGCCTTTCGCTTTTTGAATTGCTTTTTTTAGTCCAAGATCTAATGAAAACCTTGATTTAATTTTTCCTTGTGGAATAATATCGGGAGCTAAATAAATTGCAGTAAGTTGAACATCAATGTTTTTAGGGAAATGAAAAATGTTGTTCAATTTTAAATTACCTGAATAAATTTCTTGCTTGTCTGCTGAAAATATATGTGTTGCTGGATATTTATTTATTACTGTAAAAGCATCAATTATATTTCTGTATGCGTTTAAATTGATATTAAACGAGTACAATGTAGAAATTTCTTGTGCTAAAACCATTTCAAATCCTGTGTTGTAACTTTTATTTACGTTTTGAAACGTTGCATAAATTATGTTATTTGGTGGAACTGTACTTGAAATTCTAGTTATAGTTCCATCAGCAAATCGGTGATAAATGGCGTTATATAAACTTCCTTTTCCCCAAGTATTTTTATAGCCTAATTCTATCGATTGGGTAAACTGTGGTCTCAATGCAGGATTTCCCACTTTAATTATTTCGGCATCGTCATATTTTGGGAAGATGCGAATATCCACTTCGTTAGGTCGGTCAACTCTTCGGTTATAGAAAGCTGAAACTTTATTGTTGTCGTTAATTTTGTATGCTAAACGTAAATTTGGAAAGGGTTGGGTATAGTTATAACCATCACTTTTATATACAATATGATTTGGATTAACGTCATATTGAATTTTCACATATTCAATTCTCAAACCCAATTCAGCTTCCCATTTTTTGTTTTCAAAAATATAGTTTCCATAAATGGCTGGAATCAATTCTTTGTATGTTGCCCAACCACCTGCATTGGTATCTAAAACGGAATTTATACCTGGGATAAATTGCATATTTGTCGGAATATTTCTGTGCCGAAGTTTTATGCCTGTTTCGATTCGTCCATATTTTAATGGTTTTATATAGTCAAGATTAAAGTCAAATACTTGCTCGTCTGACAATAATTTAAAGGCATCTGTTCCTTTGGAAGTTGGCAAATAATTATCGTAGAAATATTTTTCATCTTCCCGGTGAAATGTGTAATTGAAACCAATGTTCAGCAAATGTCCTGCTTCTTTAAATTTATGTTGATAGTTGGCTGTTGCCATTACAGTAGTCTTCAATTCATCTTCTAAAAACTGCCAAAGTCTTTTTCGTTGAGAAAGGTCGTCATTAAAAAATGGTTGGTCGCCTCGGTCAATTATTTTTTCACTTCCAAAAAGGCCTGAGATAGTCAAAGAATTTTGGTCATTGATTGCAAAATCAAAACCACTTTTAAGTGTTGTAAAATGTGTATTTCTGTTACGTTTTAATTGTGAATTAATTATATCGCCATTGTTGTATTTTCTAGTTACAAATTCATTTTTATTCAATGTTTCAGTGTACAAATAATCACCTTGAAAAAAGACATTGATTTTGTTTTTTCTATAGTTTAGTGAAACGCTTGGATTTAACTTTGGTGTAAACGTATATTGAGGTCTTATAGTAGGTAAATTTTCTTTTCGCACCCATAGTGAGCCTAACCCTTTTGCAATACCAACCTTTCCATTAAATCCGTCTTTCTTATTTTTCTTGTATATTATATTGATAATGCCTGCATTTCCATTTGCATCATATTTTGCAGAAGGATTGTTTATAATTTCAATTTTTTCAATAGCAGAAGCAGGAATATTGTCTAAACCTGTTTGATTTCCAAAACCTGTAATAGCTGTTTGTTTGCCATCAATGAGTATTGTTACTTTATCATTTCCTCGCAATTGTACTTTTCCGTCTTGTACTGTTACACTTGGCAAATTTTGGATTGCCTGTAATACCGAACCACCAATTTGACTAATATTTTCTTTCAAAGAAAATGTTTTTTTATCCATTTTCTCACTTATTTCCTCTGTCTTTCCCTTTATAACTACTTCTTGTAATGAACTTGATTTTTCTTCTAGTTCAATTGTTTTGATGTCTAAAAATTCGGTAAGATTGCCTACAAACAA
This sequence comes from Sphingobacterium thalpophilum, assembly GCA_945871875.1. Taxonomy (GTDB): domain Bacteria; phylum Bacteroidota; class Bacteroidia; order Chitinophagales; family Chitinophagaceae; genus Pollutibacter. Next base: position 6,184 of record CAMBYC010000085.1, on the reverse strand, counting down.
CGATTGTCTTTTTATTGCATAACCGATAGTAGAAACTTCTAAAAAGTAATTGCCTGACTTTACTTTAGATATTGAAAATCTGCCGTCCTCGTTGGTAACTGTCCCGCTTACAAAAGTGCTGTCTTTTTCAGTTTTCAAAACCACGTATACAAATGGCAAATTTGCTTTGCTATTTTTATCTTTAATTATTCCCGAAACTGTTACGCTGGTTTGTGCATTTGAGATTGAAAATATTAAAAGTTTTAAAATTAAAGTTACTAAATATTTTGTTCGCATCATTAAAATTATCTGTAAATCTTTGTTAATAAAGGTATAACAAACATTTCTATTTATCTGACAATTGAAATGGTTGGTGGCGTTTGGTAGGCTTGGAGGTTATGTGTTTGGGCTTTGGCTAAAATGGCAACTTTCACAATCCAGATAATTATTGGTATTAATTATGATAATCAATGTTTTATAAACCACTAATGTATCTGCAGAACACGCCCCCACTATTGTAAACCTCCATGTTAGCGGCTCCTTATTTGTTATTTAGTGTCACCATACCAATATTCTGCTGTCACGCCTCCGTCCATTAGAAAGTCGCTACCTGTTATAAATGCTCCGTCTTGTCCCATCAATAAATTTGCAACATTACCAACTTCGTCTGGTGTTCCTGCGCGACCAACAGCACAAGTGTTGATCATTTTTCTATAGACGTCACCACGAGGTCCGGTTAATTCGTCTTTTGCAAGTGGTGTAATTATAATACCCGGACTAATCGAATTTATTCTTGCACCACGTTTACCCCAGCGAACTGCCTCTGCCATCACTCTTAATGCGTTTCCTCTTTTAGACAATTGATAAACATGGAGTGAATCTGTAATTTGGTTAAGTTGAAGGAAAGGAAGTTCAAGTATTTTGTCGGCAGGTGTTGTTGCCAAGGCTTTGTTTTGTTCAGGTGTCAATGCTGGTAAACGGTGTCCAGATTGTGAAGATATAACCACACCTGCACCGCCTTCAGCAATTATATTTCCAAACTCCTCAAGAATAACTGCTGTTCCAAACAAATCTACTTTGAGTATTGTTGCTGGTGACGCTTGTGAAGGAGAAACTCCAGCAGCATGAATAAGTCCTGTAACGTTTCCGATTTTGGTGGCTGTGCCAACAAGTGATTGAACTGATTGTCTTGAAGATATGTCAACGGTTGTTGTGCTTACTTCAAATCCTGCTTCACTTAAAGTTTTTGCAGCGGCTTCATTGTTAGCTTGGTTAAGGTCTGCCAGTAAAATGTGTTTTCCTGCACCAACTCGTCTTACAATAGCTTGTCCAATTGAACCTGCCCCAATAACAACGATTACTTTTTTATTCATCTATATGTCCATTTTTATGATGTCTGTTTAAGCTTGCCGCTAAAGGTTTGCAGTTACAAGAAGTTGGCGATTTTTAAATACAAATTTTCTTTTAAAAACTACGTTTCAAATGTAAGATAAATGTTCATTAAAATCCAATCAGCTAATTTCTTTTAGGTGCAGTTATGTGATGGGCTATGCTCAGCTACTTTTTTTTCGGTATTTAATAATAGTGTCTGAAATTACATACAGGAACCAAAGGGAAATTAATGCGAAGTATACTTCTAGGTCATTTCTACAGAAAACCATAAAATAAAAACCACAAATATTTTGAAGCGTTTCACTTTGGTGTGAAATAAAATTATCAATCTTAAAATATATCAATAATTCTAACACTATATATGGAAAAAAAAATAAGAAATGTAAAAACAAGAAAAGAATGTATGCTATATCAAAGTAATAATTAAACCCTTTTTTAAACATAAATCATTTTTTTGAAAGTCGTTATCTGGCAATATAATTCTTATAAATAGATATCCCTCTTTTAATCGAAAATGTGTCTTTACTTTCATCTAATCCATTTTTTAAAATTTGATTCAAATTAGCCCCAAAAAATAAATCTTCCTCCGTAATACCAAAGGCTGTCCCGACAGCTCCGTATAGAATATTGCCGTAATCGTCATATCGAACCAAAGTTTTATTGTAAATTGACCATTCGCTTACCGCCGAAGGATGGAATTCCTTTCTTTTTATGTCAAGAGGTTTATGATCATCAACCATTGATCGCCAGAAATATTTTTTTTGATTATAATTCTTGTTATAAAGTGGTTTCAACTTAGAAAAATATTCTATCCAGTATTTTAGTAATAGATTAAATTTTTTGGTGTTGTCTTGTAAATTATCCCAAAATACTGGCTCCCCTTGCTTGCTTGGTTGCCCTCCGGCTTTTCCTTCCAATTTTTTAATGCAATGCAAAAGTGGTGCACTGCTTTGCCAACCTTCTTTTGCACTAAAGTTTTTGGTTACAAAAATGAAATGTGGTTTTCCAACATTTTCGATAACTCTTCCAGTGTTTATGTTAACTAAAACAGCGTTTTGTTTAGGAAGATTTTTATTATATGAATAATCACATACATTTTGAGCAAGCTTATTGATAGTATATCCGATAATACTTCCTGCTATCAGACTATCCCCCCAATATTTTACATGTGGATTTTTTGAACGACCTAAAATCATTCCAGGAAGTATACCAAGCATCATTTTAATGTCTGGGTTATATTCTTTGAGGAAGGCTGTTTGTAGAATCGAAACTCCAGTTGTTGCAACAATAAATGAATTTTGTATTTCTGTATTTTTCATGATTAACTATTTTTAATCACAAGTCAAATATTATACCAAATATATTTCTGACTTTTTGTCAGCAAGCCGGATTTGTTATAGCCTTTCCGATAAAGGTTTGCAGCTACAAGAAGTTTGCGATTTCGGAGAAGAAAACTGTCTGCCACCACTGAACTTGATACGAAGCACAAAGCTTAATTTAACTACTGAACCGCCAATTTCTTGCAGGTGCTGTTAGGTGTTCGTGCCTTTTTATGCGAATACTAGATCTTCATTCTCAAATCTAATTTCAGTCTTATTTAATTGATTCAGGGAAGTCCTTATTCTAACTCGATCTTTTTCAGATATAATTGTTGGGATCAAATTTTCTAATTTTATTCCAAATAGTCTGTGCAAAATTATTAAATCACGCATGCTAAACGGACTTAATCCATTCATTAGTTCAGACATATAGGTCTTTCCATGTCCTAGTATTATTCCTAATTCCTGTTGTGTAATTTTCAGTTTATCTAAATTCTCTTTGATTGCATTCTTCCTGTTTTTCAGGAAAACTCTCTCTTGCTCTGCAATAAATTCAGCGATATCGCTTTCTTTTATCTTCTGCTCATCAATTGCTGATTCTTTTGACCAATTTATTTTCTCGTATTGTTTAATAATTGATCTAAGTTTCTTGCGAGATTCAATTAATTCTGGATTATCCTTTGCAAGTAGTCGTAATTTATTGTCCAGAATTGAAGCCCTTTCGAGATCTAATTCATTTGTTAGCTTTCCTGCTTTCAAAATACTTTTCAAATCCGCTTGCTCTTTCATGTTTTCCTCATTTAATTGATTAAACCTTGATTATTTAACCATTTCTTTATCGTGCCTTTGTTGTTCTTAAAGGTTGTTTCATATTCATCATGATTGCCACACCATACAATAGTAGCTTCGCCATCATCTTCAAATTCAATTAGAATCATCACTCTGTGAACTTGTATGTTAAATATGTAGAATCCATCACTATGAACTAAGTCTGCATCTGGTCTGATTTTCTTTAGTTGTTGTTGGTTAGAGCAATCCTTATTTTCAAGATCGTCAACTAGTTGATCAATCGCCTGAATAAGTAAAGTATTTCCTCGGTTTTTTCGACTCAACTTTTCAAGTTTACTCTTTCCAGTTATTTCCATAGCGATACAAAGATAAGAAAGTTCGGTAAATATCCGAACATTTGCAAAATATTTTTTGGAATACGGATCTCAGGCATAGCACCTAACGGTTTCTGGCTTTGCGATGGTGGCGATTTTTACCATCCCGATAATTATCGGAATTGATGCGAAAAACTAAACTTTGATTAACCAACTCGGCTCAGCCGAGACGGAGCACTGAACCGGAACTTTTGCCTAACCGCTGTTATACGGTCGTTTTTTCTGTCGTCATTATTTAGTTTGATATAATGCAATTCTATTTCCTTCTGTGTCTTCAAATTCGGCAACAAGTCCAATTCCATTGTCTGTTTTGGGATATAAAATTTGTCCACCATTTGAGGTAGCTAATATCAGTGTTTCATCAATATTTTCTGTCTTAAAGTAAATCAAAACTCCATCTCTAGTCGGTTTGTAGATTTCTCCTTTTGCTAATGCACCCGAAATTCCTGAATTTTCGTCAACAAAGGGAAACAACGCCATTTCGTTGTTATCAATATTTTCTTTGTCGAAGTCAAAGTGGAATACTGCCTTGTAAAACTTTATTGCTCTGTCAATGTCAGTCACTGGGATTTCAAAATATACAACAGGGTTTGATTTTTTTGTTATAACATTTTTATCTGTTTGCTTAACTGTTGTTTTTGGATTGTCGCTACAAGAAGTAAGGAGTCGAATTAAAACTCCAAAAATTATCGTTGTCAATATGTTTTTAGTGCTGTTCATTTAGCTGATTCTGTCAATTTATAGGTCGTCTTAAAATTACCGCTAAGGGGTTGTGGCTTGGCGAAGGGGGGGGATTTTAACCATCCCGATAATTATTGGGATTGATGCGGAAAACTAATGTTTGATTAACCATCTCGGCTCAGCCGAGACGGAGCACTAAAACTCCACATTTGCCAAACCCGTATATGGGCTGGTTATTATAATAATTTGAAATTGCAGAGGATTTAGAGTACCAATATTGATGATTTTTTTTCATTCAGACTGGGCTGTTAAAGCTGAATATTTTTTTGATTCCTCTGCAATTCCTACTATCTTAAAATTATTCAACCGTATGCCATTCAGTATACTTATCCATTAAATCAAAATATTCTTTTAAGTCCTCAATACTGCTTTGCGGAATTTCTGCCTTTTGGCCGTCAGCTAGAAGTATAGTTGCCGTTTTTGTTGCAGCATTAAAACCAGTTAGCCAAACATTATTACCTGCAGAAAGGCTGTGGTCAAGTCCCAATTTTACTGCCTCAATAATATGTCCTGGTCTACCTGGTGTCTCAATTCTTTGGAGACTTACTTTTCCTTTTACTATTACTATTCTTCCATTTGGGTCGTAACAATAGTATTTATCTTTAGCGAAGTTAAAAGCAATTAAAACTTCATTTGCTGAATATGTAATTTGCGCCCAGTCGACATTGTCGTGAGCATCATCTGAATTACCTTGAATCACTTTTACTTGTGCACCACTTTTTACCACATACCAACCTGTTGTAAAAGCCTCACTTTGTGCAAATGAAGAAAGAACTGCTAAAAGCACAATTGAAAATGTAAGAATTATTTTTTTCATATTATTTGTTTTTTACCTTAACGTAAGGATTTTCGTTATCACCCGTTTTTTAAAGTGGATTCTGGTTTCTACATTCTTATGTAAATTTATTAGTTTTTATTTAAAAATGCAAATGTTTTTAAGCTTGCCCATAACGTTTTGCAGCTTCAAGAAGTCTGCGATTTCGAAACACTAAACTGTCTGCCTCCACTGAACTTGAATAGAAGCACAAAGCTTCAAGTTTACACTTCACTCTGCCTGACGCAAAACCAGTGTTATCTGCAGTTTACTTTCCAAAATTTTCTTTCAATTTATTTATTATTAGCAGTGTCAATTTACTATTTTCATTTTCACTTACTTGAAAGTCTTTATCCGTCAATAGTGAATTAAAAAAATCGACAGTTTTTATTTGATTAAGATTTGATTCAAGGAAGGAATTAGTTTCTGAAATAAATAATTGGACATATTCATCTATGTCAATTTTATCATTTCTGAATAAGCCTTTTTGAAAAGGTATATCAAGTAATTTTTTCGGGTTTTCATAATGAGGTCCATAACCACTCCATCCAAATTTAGGATACCTCGTTTTATTTCTGAAAATGCTATAATAATCTCTGTAATGAGAAAATATCGTTAAGTCAATAGTTGTTATCGTGAATAGGCAAAGAAAAAAATATTCATAAAACTCCTTTTCAATATTATTAATGTCTTGGTCTATGTTTTCCCAATTCATCCCGCCAAAATAAATTGTATTTTGATCTATGTCAAAAAAATCAGGGTTATTTTGGATAACT
>CAMBYC010000084.1 GCA_945871875.1 Sphingobacterium thalpophilum | reverse complement strand
TTTAACCTGTTTTTTTTCTTGCCACGAATGCACGAATATAATTTGCCACGAATACACGAATGATTTTTTCTTGCCACGAATGCACAAATTGTATTATAATATTGCTAAGAATATTTGCTAACAACTAACAACTTACTAATTACCACTTACCACTAACCACTAACCATTAACCACTTACCACTAACCATTAACCACTAACAACTAACCACTAACCACTAACCATTAACCATTAACCATTAACAACTAACTACTAATTATTTACCACTCCCCCAACCATCTTTTTGGTTTTTGTTTTTTATAAGTTAAACTGAACCTCAAGATGGTTCTCTCCAACAATTCAATAACTTCTTCTACTGAGTCTGTAACCAAAAAAAGTTTTAAATCATCAGTAGAAATTGTTTTTTTATCAATCATCAAGTTGAAATGCTCTATCAATTCTTTGTGGTATTCTTTTGAAAAAATAATTACAGGGAAATTCTCAATCTTTTTGGTTTGGATTAAGGTCATGGCTTCAAACATTTCATCTAAAGTGCCAAAACCACCCGGCATAATGATAAATGCATAAGAATATTTAATCAACAATATTTTACGTACAAAAAAATATTTGAAGTTTACGAACTTATCAAGATATGGATTGTGCTTTTGTTCCATGGGTAAGATGATGTTACAGCCCAAAGATTTTCCTCCAACGTCTTTTGCACCTCTATTTGCTGCTTCCATAATACCAGGACCACCCCCTGTCATTATTGTAAATCCTAATTTTGCAATAGCAGCAGACAATTCTCTCGCTTTTATATAATATGGATGCTCATCATTAAATCTAGCAGAACCAAATACAGTTACGCAAGGACCACTAAAATGCAAAGCCCTAAAACCTCTAATAAATTCAACCATTACTTGAACTGTAAATACAAATTCATCCCATCTAGATCTTGGACCATCTAAAAACTCTATCTCTTCTTTGTTGTTATTTTCCATATTTCTTGATTCCTAATTCAAAAATCTCATTTCCCCATCTGAAGCTGAGTCAATTCAATAAACACCATTCTTTTTATAATGAGTTATTGGAAATTATAAAAAACTTTTCTAATTACTAATAAAAAAAACAAATCTTCCATAATTCCTGATTACTAATTCCCAATTGATAATTAACTCTGTGTTAGTTTCTCAGCATTTTCTGCAAATTGCAATGAATCTATCAATTCTTCAATTGCACCGTTTAATACTTCTGCTAAATTGTACAAGGTCATACCAATGCGATGATCGGTTACTCTTCCTTGCGGGAAATTGTAGGTTCTAACTTTGGCAGATCTATCGCCAGAACTTACCAAACTTTTTCTATGTCTAGATATCTCGTCTTCTTGTTTTCTAACTTCTTGTTCATACAATTTGGTACGCAACATTTGCATTGCTTTTTCTCTGTTGCCCAATTGAGTTCTTTCTGTTTGGCACATTACAACCATTCCGCTAGGTCCGTGCGTTAAGATTACCTTTGTTTCCACTTTATTAACGTTCTGGCCACCGGCACCTCCGCTTCGTGCAGTTTCCATCTTTACATCACTTTCTTTTACTTCTACATCAACTTCTTCCGCTTCAGGCATTACAGCTACTGTAGCCGCACTGGTATGCACACGTCCACTTCCCTCTGTATTTGGTACACGCTGCACACGATGAACGCCACTTTCAAACTTCATTGTTCCATACACGTCATCACCAACCACTTCCAATTGAACTTCTTTGTATCCTCCAACCGTTCCTTCGCTTTCACTGAGAATTGCTGTTTTCCAACCTTTTTTCTCGCAATACCTCAAATACATACGCAACAAATCACCAGCAAACAAAGAAGCTTCATCGCCACCGGTTCCTGCCCGTATTTCTAAAATACAGTTTTTGTCGTCTTGCGGATCTCTGGGAATCAATAAGTTGCGAATCAATTTTTCCTTATTCTCTTTTGCTTCTTCTAGTTGAACGGTTTCAACCTTTGCCAAATCACGCAACTCATCATCATCGCCCATCAACGCTTCCCTGTTAAAATCGATATCATCTAAAATACTTTTATACTGCTTGTATTGAATAACAATTTTTTCCAATTGATTGTATTCTTTACTGATTTGTTTAAATCGTTGGTTATTGCCTACAATTTCAGGATTGGTTAATGCAACTCCCAAATCTTCAAACCTCGCCCTGATTGCTTCTAATTTATCTATCATATTTTTGTGTCATCTTTGTTTCAACTTTTGCAAAGTTACAAAATCATCCCATGGTATATAACAAACTCCGAGGAGATCAGCTTTTTGATGGCAATTTTTTATTTGATTCTACCAAAGTATTGGTTTGCAACACCAAAATGCAAAAAATTGACATCATTGATCTCGAAAATGCGGGTGAAGATGTGCAATATATTCCTGGACTTATTACACCAGGCTTTGTAAATGCCCATTGCCACTTAGAACTTTCGCATTTGAAAGATGTAATTCCACCAGATACCAAATTGATTCCTTTTTTGGTTGATGTGGTACAAAAAAGAGGATTTTCAGATGAAATTATTCAATCTGCAATTGCTGCCGCATTAATTGAAATGGAAAATGACGGAATTGTAGCTGTGGGAGACATTAGCAATACCAGTCATACAGCCGTTCCCAAATCAAAAAGTGCAATTCAATTTCATAATTTTATAGAAGTATTAAGTTTTACAGATGCAAAAGCAAAAGAGCATCTAGCCCATTACCAATCGGTATTAGAAATATTTGAAAAAAGCAATGCAGGAAATTCAAATTTAACTGCACACGCACCATACAGTATTAGTCCAAATAGTTTTGAAATGATAAATGCGGCAACTATAGGTAAAACGATTTCAGTACACAACCAAGAAACACCCGCAGAAGATGAGTTATTTAAATCAGGCGGCGGCGATTTTCTACAATTCTTTAAACTATTTGGGATGGATGCATCACCATTTCCTATTACCGGCAAAAGCAGCATTCGTTCTTGGTTGCCCAATTTCTCTGGTGGACAAAAAATATTTTTGATTCACAATACTTTTATGATGGAAGAAGATATACAATGGGCAAATGAATATGCCAAGGTAAATGGTTTGGAGCTTGTCTATTGTTTTTGTGTGAATGCAAACTTATATATCGAAAATACGATTCCAAATTTGGAGCGATTCATACGTAACAATTGTACAATGGTGCTGGGAACAGACAGTTACAGCAGCAATTGGAACCTTAAAATTTCGGAGGAAATCAAAACTATACGCAAATATTACCCAAATATACCAACAGAAACCATTTTAAAATGGGCAACCACAAATGGGGGGGATGCACTAGGATTAGAGACCACATATAAATTTGGAATTAAGATTTAGGAATCAGGAATTAGGGGTTAGTAGTTAGTAGTTAGTGGTAAGTGGTAAGTGGTAAGTATTAAGTTGTAAGTAATAAGTAGAAAGTAACTATTAATCGCAATCACAAAGAAATCATTCGTGCATTCGTTGCAACAACATTCCATTCGTGCATTAGTGGCTATTATATTCCATTCGTGTATTCGTGGCAAGAAGAAATCATTCATGCATTCGTGGCGAGAAGAATTACTCCCCCACTCTAACCTCCACCTTCTTGTGAAACACATAATCACCCTCTTGAACAATTACCCTGATGTAGGTTAATCCCTTCGTTACACCCGTAACTTCCCCAGTTGGCGTAACAGTAGCAAACGCTGGGTTTTCTGATTCAAATGTTAGTATTGCATTTTTCATATTCATTTTCTTCCCATAATTGCTTAGCCCTTCAATACCCATTTTAACCTGTTCTCCAATTTTTATTTGAAGCGCTTTTTGCACAATAGTAACCGTCGTTAATACTTCTTTATACGCATGGTTGATGTATTCCTCTGCCGCAACTTTATCTTTATGAAATTTCAAGATTTCAACACTAAAAGTGGCTACACTATCTGGATTTTTTATCCTGATATATTTTGCAGTAAAGTTTTGAAAACCAAACAACTGTGGATTGGCTAATTTCATTCCGGGTATGCGTTTGGTTGCTCCTTTATATTCCATTTTCCAATTGATCCTATCCTCCGAACTCCATACTTCAAATGGATAAACCTTGGTTTGCTGGTTGGTAAATCCAATGGTCATAGCTCCAATGGTATCGACATTGTTTAATATATACTCAGCAAATTGACCGGCTATTATTTTGGGGGCTATTATTCTATGATTGGCGAAGCTCTCATCCCAACTGCTATATTCATGGGCTCTATTCCCAATAATCTCTACCGGCTTTTCTCTAACATATATCTTATAAACAGATGGTTTACAATTGGGTGCCTTCACTGTGATGGTTGTTTTACCGGGTAGGATTTTGTCTTCAATTATTGTAAAAACGGCGTTCTTGATGTCGCTTTTGGCAGTGATGTTTGGATATTTCTTGCTTAAATTGTCTATTGTGTAGGTGAATACCCTTTTGTCAAAATTGGGAATAATAGTATTGTTTAGCTTTATATTAGATAATGTTGCTTCTTGTCGATTGTCTATTTTCCAATTGTCTAATGTCTCGTAAGGTATATTTTCAATTGTAGCCGTATCTCCTTTTTGTATTGGCACAAATACTACCGCAAGCTGTAAGTTTTTCTCTGAATTGGTATGGATGGTTAGTTTCTTGGTGCCAAAGGTCCAATCTTGTTTGTGAGTTGTCGGTTTTGTATAAACCAGCGGTTCTGTTGCCATCACTGTAAACCTAGCATCTTTTGGAGCTTTTGACATATACACCAACATTTTCTCATTTGCTCTGTACAACATTGCCGATTTGCCGTCAGGAGCAATTTCAATCCCTGCTTCTGTTTGCATAAACCAATAAGAATCTAATGGTTTATTTTCTAATGCGATGATTTCATCCTGCAACAAAACCTTCCTTCGATTGTCAAATAACTTTAATCCTCGCTTTGCCGATTGTGCCAATTTTACATAATCTGGCGTCATATCAATGATAGCATAGGATTCTTGCAAACTATTGCCTTTTGCACTTATTGGACAATACTCCCATCCCAACTGATCTATCCCCGAAGCCGGATTTATCACATTGCAATTGTGCCCTTCGGCTCTTAATTTATAATACAACCTTGGCTGCACATTGTAATCGGGAATGCTATAATCTTCCAAACCCAAATCTACAGCCCATTGCTGTCCTAATGCCGACAAGAAAAATGTGCCGGTATTGGTATGGCGATGGTAAAAATTGGCTTGGTGATAATTATCTGTGCCTTTGATTGCTGCAAAAATGGTATTATTATCGTCCCAACTGTTGCGCATGGTTGCCAAAGCTGCACTATTGAACTGTTTGTCTAATGGAATGGATTGATGTATTGTTGCATTCGGTTGAAATTGCTCAGGATTGTACCACAGTAGCTGGTGTACTTTTCCACTGTAATCCGGTTGTTCACCACTTGCCGCATATTGTTCGTTTTCAAGAGCAAATTGTGCAATATCTGGACGGTTAAATTTATTTGCTATCCAGAAGAATTGTCCTAGATTATAGTAAGTGCCGTTGGTATAGCAATCGCTATATTTAACGCCAATACCTTTTTTAGGTACCGATATATGCATTTGGAAATCGCCATAACCTTCCAATCCTGGTTCGTCGGATAAGCCGAAGGTTTTAGAAAAAGCTGTTTCCAAGCTTGCCAATCCAGAAATCATAATCAAGCTGCTCCAGTTCATATAGTGCGGACCTTCGGGTGTAACTCCATCAGGTTTGTACCATGTAAGGTTGATGTTGTTGATCGCCAATTCCAATACCTTCTTTGCCATTGCGGGTTCTTCGTCGGCAATTGCGATTGCTGCCACCATTGCACCAGCATGCAAGCAGTGGTTGAGGTTATGGAAATTGGTTTTAGAAGGATCTTTCAAATAACCATTCAATCCTTGTTTGATTACGGAAAGCAGTTGAATGCGTTGTTCAGGCGTTAAAAAATCATACAGCCAATCGTACACGCATCCCAAATAAGACAAAAACCTACTGTAATGTTGAGGCCCTTTTTGGACTTTAACCACCATATCCAATGACATTGCGGAATCAAACGATTGTTGGATCAGAGAAGTATTACCTGTTAATCTAAATTGAAGTGCCAATGCATCCATATTGGTTTCTTCTCTCAATTGTTGCAACCAATGTTGCATGATAGGATTTGTTTTGATGCGTGCTTTAATCGGTTCAAAATCTGTCGTTAACACGCGGGGATGTGTTTTTTTTAATGTAGTCAAATCCACTTTTTGGTTTCCAGGTTTAAAATTAGGTTGAGCAAAAGTGGAAACATTAATCAAACAATGAAAACAAAACATAAATAAGGAAAATCGTAGCATTGGCAGCGTTGTGTTGTATAAAAGCGGAATAGTTTGGTGTAAAATACAAAAAATAATGGTTAATGGTTAGTGGTTAATAGTTAGTGGTTAATGGTTTTATTTGTCTGAATCAAGATGTATGGGATTTTAGGATTAGTAGGATACGAACATTTAAATAATGGTTCCTGGTTCATTGCACTGCTGAAAAGAATTTCAACTAAGAGATGACCACGAAGTGGTCAAATATATATAGAACAATTATCACAACAAATACGACTCCTTCGGTGTCGTATATTTTTATTAAACTTGATTTACTTGTATGGAGGATACCGTCTGAATTAGGATGAATAGGAATTGTACTCTTTGTATTATAATCCTGTACATCCTGAAATCCAAAACATCCTAATTCAGACAAAGCTCACCTCCAATTGCCCCTAGTTTTAGCTAGGGGTACATGAATATTTTGAAGATGCTTGGGGTCAGCAAATGGATTAACAACCATTACATAAAAAAGAAAGGTGCAGAAAATTTTCTACCCCTAATTATTATTTTAATCTTTAAATGAATACAGAATTTCTATACTATTTTCCATTACTGATTTTATCCAGTAAATCATGATTTAGACAATTAACCATTAACATTTAACCATTAACCATTATTTTACATTTCTTTTATTCCATTCAACTGATTGCTTATGAAATTTTCTTCGCTATCGGCAAGTTTTTTTGCCTTATTTGTTTGTATTCAACTCAATGCACTAGCACAAATCAACTCGATTGATTCTTCCCAAACTATTCACAATCATCCGCGGATTTTACTTTTTAAAGGTGAAGAAGCGGCCATCAACCAAACCATCCAAAAAGATACAGTTTGGAGAAATGTGCATCAAGTAATTCTCCAAGAATCCGATCGACTTATTTCCATTGAACCTATTAAAAGAATTCAAATAGGTAGAAGGTTGCTTGACAAATCTAGAGAAGCCATTAGACGCTTGTTTTTCTTGTCTTACGCTTACAGAACTACTTCAAACGAAAAATACCTCCTTAGGGCAGAAAAAGAATTGTTGACGATATCAGCCTTCAGCGATTGGAATCCAACACATTTTCTTGACGTTGCCGAAATGACCATGGCCGTTTCTATTGGATATGATTGGTTATACAATGAACTTTCTCCAGCATCAAGAGAAATTATTCGCGAAGCCATTATAAAAAAAGGTATAGAGCCTTCATTAAATGCTAAATACAACAGCTGGTTAACTGCTGAACACAATTGGAACCAGGTTTGTAACGCCGGTATGACTTATGGTGCAATGGCAATATATGAATCACAACCTGAACTTGCTCGAAAAATCATCAATCGAGCAATTGGTACAATCGTTTTGCCAATGAAAGATTATGGTCCGGATGGCATTTACCCTGAGGGTTATGGCTACTGGGGTTATGGAACTAGCTTTAATGTAATGTTTATAAGTGCTGTTGAAAAACTGTTTGGCAGCGATTTTGGATTGAATGCAATGCCAGGATTTTTAAAAACAGCTGGATTTTTAGAAAGTATGACAGGTCCATCAGGAAAACCTTTTAACTATTCTGATGCCGGCAGCAACGGAGGTTTTCATCCTGCTATGTTCTGGCTTTCAAAAAAAATTAACGACCCATCCGTATTGTGGGAAGAAAAAAGATACCTACAAAGAAATAGTCCTATCGAATTGGTAAATGATCGTCTTTTACCAGCCACTATGCTTTGGAATGGTGGTGTTTCAATGGATCAGATTACTCCTCCAGCTTCTACCTTTTGGACAGGCAACGGTAAAAATCCTATGGTTTTAATGCGAACCTCATGGTCAGATTCAAATGCACTTTATGTAGCTATGAAAGGCGGTTCTGTATCCATCAACCATGCCCACATGGATATTGGCTCTTTTATTATGGAAGCAGATGGCGTAAGATGGGCAATGGATTTTGGCATGCAAGATTATGAATCACTAGAATCCAAAGGCATTCAACTATTTGGAAGAACCCAAGATGCTCAACGGTGGACAGTTTTCAGATTAACCAATCTTGTACACAATACACTTGCCATAAATGGACAACATCAATTGGTTACTGGAACTGCACCAATCACAAAATCTGGTAACAATCCTGCATTTATGTTTGCGGTTTCAGATTTATCACAAATTTATAACAATCAAGTGTCAAAGTCTGTAAGAGGGATTGCAATTGTAAATCAAAATCATGTTGTTGTTAGAGATGAAATTGAAACTAGAGATACAACAACCACCATCAGATGGACAATGCTTACACCTGCATCTGCACAAATAATAGGCAAAAATCAAATAGAACTTACAAAAAATGGTAAAAAGCTATTGCTTAAAGTTAAAGCAAAGGGTAAAATTCAAATGAAAACTTGGTCAACCAACCCGCCCCGCGATTACGATGCTCCAAACCCCGGAACCACCTTGGTTGGTTTTGAGATTACCTTGCCAGCAAATACCAAAACCGCTTTAAATGTCTCGTTACTCCCGGGGGAAACTGGTTCAAAGAAGTTCAAGAAAATAGCACCTTTGGAGAAATGGGGACAATAAATTCTATATTTTATCTCCTCAAAACAATTAAAAACTGTTTTGAGGTGTTTTTATCCCCCAGCTGAAGCTTGGGGCAATTCATGGGCAC
Source organism: Sphingobacterium thalpophilum (assembly GCA_945871875.1). Classification (GTDB taxonomy): domain Bacteria; phylum Bacteroidota; class Bacteroidia; order Chitinophagales; family Chitinophagaceae; genus Pollutibacter. Next base: position 4,548 of record CAMBYC010000084.1, on the reverse strand, counting down.
ATTTTGAGTTTTGGAAAGATTGAATCTTCTCAATCCATTTACAATTAAAGAAACCCTTGAATTGCCCCTAGCTTCAGCTAGGGGTTATTGAATATTATAAATCGGCTTTACCCAAAAAATTGAATACATACTTTTAATGCGTATTTTAGGTTATTATTAACAGTTTATTTCTCACTTATTAGCTCATGACAATTTCTCTAAAAAGAACAATTTTACTATTGTTGATAAGTCTTCAACAAGTTTTCACAAATCAAACTTTTGCACAAACAATTCATCCGCATATATTGGTTTCACCTGACGATAAAGCGGTTATCCTTGCAAAAATTGAAAAACAAGAATGGGCAAAATCTTTCTACACTGAAATGGAAAAAAAAGTTACCCCCTATGTAGAAAGACATAAAACCAATCCAGAATGGATATTGAGCAGGTACTTAATGAACAGAATTCCTGGTAAAAGATATACCAACTTCTTTTCAGATGCAGAAGGTACAGCAATGGTAAGCTATTCAGGTGATGCTCCATTTCCAACCGTTAGGGTTTCTACACACAAAAGAGCACCCATTACCGCAGATGGATATTCCTACGCTATTCCAAAAATTGAAGAATTGGTGCCTTACGATACTTCGATGCTGATGTTATTGAAAAGCAATGCACCTAATGGAAAGAAAGAATGGGTTGATCCACAATCTTATATTGATAACTTAAATGCTGAAATCAACGAATTGGCTTTGAATGCTTCAATTGTTTATTGGCTTACAGGCAAAGATGAATATGCAACTTTTGCAGCAGATATCATCAACCAATGGGCTAGAGGTGCATCTTACCAATTTCCAATAAACGGACCATGCAGAACTGGATTTTTATCAATGCAAACCCTCGGCGATGGCAGTTATGCTACATTGCCATTGGTTTATGATTTTCTATATGACTTCATTCATCAAAAAGGGTACAATACCACTTGGTACGAAACTGTTTTTGAAAAAATGGCACATACCATGACTTTCAGAGGGTTTTGGAACAACAACTGGTTTGCGGCACAAACCCCAACAATGGTGTATTCCGCTCTTTCACTCGAAAACAAACAGAAGAGAGATTATTATTTAGACTTTTATCTCACTAAAGATACCATCAATGGCAGTTGCGGACATTTGAGTTTGCCATCTGTTGTAAAAGATTGGTTAACCCCTGATGGACATTGGAAAGAACCTGGAGGTTATCATAATTTCCCAGTTGGTAGTTTATTAACTTCCGCTGTTGCCATGGAGAAAAACGGTTACACTATTTTCAACAAACACCCCGCACTTTTTAATGCCGCAATGGTTATGCTGAAATATTCTTTCCCCAATTTGATGGGCTCGTCGCTTGGTGATACTGGTCCAGTAATGCAAAGTTCAAAATGCCTGGAAATTGGATTGGCAATGGCACAGAAATATGCGAAACCAGAATTCAATCAATTGGCAACATCCATGCAATTGATGATAGACAATAAATTGTACAAACGTTCTGCAACCGATTATTTCGGTTTGCTTTGTAATTTATCAGAGATTCCAAAAGTTGTTGAAAACAATTACAGTTGGCCCCGTAGCGGAACCTTAGATTTTGCCAAATTGTATTTGCAAAGAAACGGAATGGATAAAAAGTCTGGTTTAATGTATGTGGTTCAAGGAGCAACTTACAACCACAACCACGCCAACGGAATGTCGATGGAATTGTATGGATTAGGAAGTGTAATGGGTCCAGATCCAGGAAAAGGTATAAATTATGAAGCCCTGATGCATGTGAAATATTATGCTCAATGGGCTGCCCATAATACGGTTGTTGCCGGTGGATTGTCTGCATCTACACCATATTTTACTGGAGGTGGCGGCACAAAAAACATTGGTGAAATCAAATTGGCAACTATGGAACCCCTGGCTGATAAAAAAGCAGTTTCAGCACTTTGCTCTTTTACTGATACACGATATTTTGACAAATCAACCCAAACCAACCAACAAAGAACCCTTGCAATTGTTAGGGCTTCTGCTAATTCTGGTTATTATGTTGATATTTATCGATCAGACAATTCCAAAAGCAACGATTATCTCTATCATAATATCGGCAAAAGTTTGGAGTTTCTTGATGCAGATAGAAACCCGATAACTACAACTTCAAAACAATTGCCCATCAGTAAAAAGCCTTTTGATCCACCAGGATTGAGTGCTATTGATGATACCAAATCAACTGGAAAAACCAACAAAAACACAATTACATTATTCACTATAAACAATACAACAGAACAAAGTAATTTTATGCAAGTATTGTTTGCAGGGGAAAACAATCGCGAATTTTTTGAAGGAAAAGCACCGGCAACTTTATCAGCCGAATTGCCTTATCGGGAATTGTCAACACCCACTTTAATCTGCCACCAAATTGGGGAAGCCAAATCAAAACCTTTTGTTGCTGTATTTGAACCCTTTGCTGGTAAAGACAATTATACCGTTAAACAGATTGAAAGCGAAACAAATAAAGATTCAAAAAAATTTACACAAATTGAAGTGTTGAATACCAACAACGATAAACAAATTATTTTGCAATCTTTAGACAATCAAAAGGTTTATGCCAAAAACAAATGGGGTTTTCAAGGTAGTTTTGGCGTAATTGGATTAAAGAACAACAATCTTGAATATTTATATCTCGGATCTGGAAAGGAATTAGGCTATGGCAATTATTCGCTCTCCATCCCTGGTGATGATGGAGCGGCAAATCTATCTTTCAATGAAGGAAAACTGTCAATCAATTGCAATCAAGAAACCAAATTAACAATTACTGGAACTTCTGCCACATCGGTTTTATTTGCAGCCGCAGGAGAAACCAAACAATTAAAAGTTTCTAAAAAAGAGGATGTTATCGTAATAACAATTCCGGCTAATGCAAATGGATTTTTACAAATTCAGTAAAATTAGTATTCAATCCGCTCAATACATTTGATAAAAATAGTTCATTTAGTAACCCCCAGCTGAAGCTGGGGGCTATTGAAAGAACTCCTTTTAATTTTGCTAATTCGTAATTTGTTTTTTTTCAGCATTACAAATTGAAATCCTGCTAATTCTATTATGCATTATGTGGATATAACCCAGATTACGAAAAAACCTAAAAGTAATCTGGGTTGGCTATTTAAAAATTTAGTTTTTCGCTCCAGGTGCACAATTTGCTTTTAAGAATTTAGTGTACAATGAACTTAAATGTTGTCTTGTACCTTCTCCTTCGTCAATACTGTGGGAACGATTGGGATAAGCCATAAATTGAAATTGTTTATTGTATTTTATAAGTTCATTCATTAACAATTCAGCATTTTGGTAATGTACGTTATCGTCGCCTGTGCCATGTATGTATAATAAATTGCCTTTAAGGTTTTTTGCATATGTTACAGGGGATCCTTTAATATAATCTGCTTTTGTTTCTTGCAATTGACCCATATATCTCTCTTGATAAGCATTATCGTAAGTCAATTGGCTTGCAACTGCTGCAATAGAGATACCAGTTTTATAAATATTCGGATATTGAAACATCAAATTTAAAGTAGCAGAACCTCCGCCACTCCAACCCCAAACTGCAATTCGAGACGTATCAATAAAACTCCATTTTGAAACTTCCATTGCAGCCATTGCCTGATCACGAATATTTACTATCCCAATATTTCTATAAATAGCTTTGCGCCAATCTCTTCCTTTGGGTGCAGGCGTTCCTCTATTGTCTAAACTAATATATATGTATCCGTCTGCAGCCAAATCTCCATTGTAAAGTGGGTTATAACTTGTATAAAATTCGTCTTTCACAGTTTGAGCTGCTGGTTCTGAATATACATAAAAAAGAACTGGATACTTTTTGGTTTTATCAAAATTTGCTGGCTTTTGCATCCAACCATCTATAGAAATTCCATCTACAGTTTTTACCGTAAAAAATTCTAAAGCGTTGTTTTTTTTACTTTCTCTGATCGCTTTGTCAACAACCTCGGTATTATTAATGCCTTTGTGGTCGCCAAGCGTTATCCATTCAGCCATTGGCGGAGTATTTGCATTGCTAAATTCGTGGTAAGCAAATGTTGAATTTGGTGAAAAGGAATATGCATGCGTTCCTGGTTGTGCTGCTGGTGAAATTCTTTCAGGTTTTGAACTGCCATCTAATCTAGATCGATACAAATACTTTCTTGTGGCATTTCCGGGAGATGCTAGGTAATACAAAAACTCATGCACTTCATCAACTTTTACAATATCCATAACATCAAAATCTCCATTGGTAATAAGTTGTTCTTTTCCAAGATGATCTACTTTATAAATATGGCGCCAACCGTCTTTTTCAGATGCCCATAAAAACTTAGCACCTTCATTTGTCCAATCCCAACCTCCGTCATTGTAATCACTATCCCAAGATGATTGAATATCAACCCAAGCACTGTCGTAATCTACATAAGTCAATTTTGCATTTCCATTTAATGGATTACAAATAAAAATGCTGGTTTCTTGTTGTTTTCTGTTGAGTTGTTGAACAATGATTTCATTGGTTTTTGGA
>CAMBYC010000083.1 GCA_945871875.1 Sphingobacterium thalpophilum | reverse complement strand
CTTCTCTAATTTGATTGTCAGCAGCTTCTGTATCTTCATCTTCTACAGAAATTACATTGCTGATGAACATTTCTTCTGATTCTTGTTCTTCTTCCGTCTCTACCGCTTCTGGTTGAAACGGGATAAAAATGCGTAAATATTCCATAATTGTGTTTTTTTAATCTTAAAAAAAATCATCGCCATAATAAATTATACTATAAATATGATTATGGTTTTAAATTTATTGATTATCATCAATGAAATTAATAAAAATATAGCTGCTTTAATTGTCAACATTGTATTAATTTTTTTATTTTTCTAATGTCTAAACTTTACCTTTTTGAAAGTTATTTTCAAAATGACTGAATAAACTAAAATTCATCATCTTTGCACCATGAAAGTTGGAATTCTTGGTGGTGGACAATTAGGAAGAATGTTATTGCAACAAGCTGCAAACTACCCTGTTGAAACTTGGGTGATGGAAAATGATACACATTGTCCTTCTGCACATTTGTGTCATCATTTTATTAAGGGTGATATTCGAGATTTTGATGCAGTATATGCTTTTGGACAATTGGTTGATTCTTTAACTATTGAAATTGAGCATGTAAATGTAGAAGCATTAGAAATACTTGAAAAAGAAGGAAAAACGATTGTTCCTTCTCCGGCTGCTCTTAGAACTATTAAGGATAAAATCTTGCAAAAGCAATGTTATTTGCAAAACCAACTGCCTTCTCCTTCATTTTTAATTACTAAAAATAAATTGGATACAATCAACTTGCTATCATTTCTTCCCGCTGTACAAAAACTTGCCGTGGGTGGTTATGATGGAAAAGGAGTTCAAGTATTAAAAAACGAGAAAGATATAGAAAAAGCTTTTGATGCACCTTCTGTTTTGGAAAAGATGGTTGATATCTACAAAGAAATTGCCATTACGGTTGCGATAGATATAAATGGACAATTTGTTTGCTACCCTCCTGTTGAAATGGTTTTTGACCCAATATTAAACCTTCTTGATTACCAGATTTGTCCAGCAGATTTATCAACCATAATTCTTGAAAAAGCTAAGTCAATTGCAATAAAAACTGCAAAAGCATTTCAATCGCCCGGACTTTTTGCCATTGAATTGTTTGTGGACAATTCAAATGAAATTTGGGTAAATGAAACAGCTCCAAGGGTACACAATAGTGGACATCACACCATCGAAGCACATTATTCGTCCCAATTTGATATGTTATGGAGAATAATTTTAAATTATCCTTTAGGGGAAACAAATTATATTAAGCCTAGTGTAATGGTAAACTTAGTGGGTGCTGAAGGTTTTAAAGGAGATGTTTTTTATAGCGGATTAGAAGATGTATTGTCCATACCAAATATTTTTGTACACCTTTATGGGAAGCTGCAAACTTCTCCTGGCAGAAAAATGGGTCATATCACAATTATGGGAGATGATGTTGCAATATTGATGAAGAAAGCAATATTGGTTAAACAACAATTAACCGTAATTTCAAAAGAATCTTGATTACAAAGCTTTACAACTATAAAAAGTTAATTAAATAAAAATTATTGATATGATAGGAATAATAATGGGATCAGACAGTGATTTACCGATTATGCAACCGGCTGCAGATTTTCTTGAAACAATAGGGATAGATTTCGAAATCACAGTTGTATCAGCCCATAGAACACCAGAAAGAATGGTAAATTATGCAACATCTGCCAAAAGTAGAGGTTTAAAAGTGATAATAGCAGGAGCAGGTGGAGCCGCACATCTTCCTGGAATGGTAGCTTCTCTTACTAACTTGCCAGTTATTGGCGTTCCTCTTAAATCATCTAATTCAATTGATGGTTGGGATTCTGTTTTATCCATTCTACAAATGCCAAATGGCGTTCCGGTTGCAACAGTAGCACTAAATGCAGCAAAAAATGCAGGCATTTTGGCTGCACAAATCATCGGCAGCTATGATGAAAATATTTACGAGAAACTTGTTCATTTTAAAAAAGATATGGAAACAGAAGTATTGTTAAAAGTTAAGAACTTACAAACTAAAGGACTACAAAACAATTACGATAAATAATTAATTTCTAATAACCGAGAAATTAAATGAACATTAATCCCCCAAAAGCATAAAAATGAACCAATCCATTATCGATATTGCCAAAATGATAGACCATTCTTTGCTGCACCCTACAATGACAGATGATGACTTGGTTGTAGGCATTCAACAAGCACTTGTTTACCAGCCAGCATCTGTATGCATTAAACCTTATGCGGTTGCTTTAACTGCCGGTATGCTAAAAGGAACTGACATCAAAACTTGCACTGTTATTGGATTCCCGCATGGAAGTCAAACTACAGCCACAAAGGTATTTGAAACCCGTGAAGCTTGTGAAAATGGTGCAACAGAAATTGATATGGTTGTTAATATTGGTAAAGTATTGAGCGGCGATTGGGATTATGTGACGCTTGAGATTGCACAAATTAATGCTGTTGCATTTGAACATGGTGCAATTGTTAAGGTTATTTTTGAAAACGATTACCTGCAAAGTGTACATAAGATAAAACTTTGTGAGATTTGTTCTTCCATTCCGGTTGCATTTGTAAAAACATCTACGGGATACGGTTATACAAAAGGTGAAGATGGAAAATTCTCTACTAAAGGAGCAACTACTGAAGATGTTGCTTTGATGCGACAATTTAGTGCACCAACTGTTGCTATTAAAGCTGCCGGAGGAATAAGGAGTTTGGATGATTTATTGAAATTACAAGCTGCGGGTGCTACTCGTTTTGGAGCAACTGCTACTGCTCTTATCTTAGAAGAAGCTAAAAAAAGACTTGGATTAGATTCTACAACTATAGTTAATAAAGATGTTTCAGGCTATTGATCTTGAATAAGAATACCAAACTCTTGTCTAATTGATGGAGAATGGTGATATATCTCATCTAAAAATGATTTTCCGAATTTTGCATAGAAATACATGAAATTGTCTTGTCTTTCTTGTAAACTATTGTTAGGGAACAATTGATTTTTAAGTTTTTGCAACTTATTTTGCAATGTTTCAAATTTCTTTTTTTCAGCACGCATCAATTTTTTCTCTACACCAATCAACTTTTTATTCAGTTGAGTTTGCAATGCTTCAATATGTGCCAATAGAGTATTGTCAACCTTGCCGGCTTTTGTCTTAATTTCATCAAAAATTGTTTTGACTGAATACAATTCTGGAAGTAGTTCAGTAGAATTTCCACTGTATTTACGAACCAATTGATTCATCAAGTCAAAATCAGATTGAAACAAATCTGATAACTTAAAACCAATATTATTCACTTGATTGTTTTGTTCTTTTGAGGCAATCAAAAAACTGTTGCGTAGTATTAAAACTGGAAAAGGAACTTGATAATGCGTAAACAATTCTTTCAGTTCTAACCAATAGGCAGTTTCAGCACCTCCTCCGATAAACGCGATATTGGGCAAAATTGTTTCTTGATACAATCCACGTAAAACAACATTAGGGCTAAACCTTTCGGGATAAGCCATCAACTCAACCAATATTTCATCTTCTGAAAAATGAAAAAGATTGGATTCTGTGGTGAATATATTGTTGTGAAAAATGATTCGCTCTCGTTGGGCATCTTTCAAATAGAAAAGGTTGATTTCTCTTGGATTAACTTGTACTTTATAGTTTTTTTCCAGCTGTGTAATTGATTTAGCAACCAACTGTTGAGGAATATGGTTCAATAAATCATCTTTAAACACATCTAGCATTGATTTTTTCAGACTCGGTTCATCGGCATTCAACACCAACAATCCATAAGATGCAAACAAATGATTTACCAGTCTTGATGTAGCTGCTGCTATAGTTGTTCCCTCTCGATAACTATCTCTTAGCATTGAATTTAATGCATTGCCGTGAGGGAAAATGCACAATTGTTGTTCAATTTGGGAGATGATTTGCAATAAAGATTTATCAACTTTCATTCTACCAACCGCCCCTGTTTGTTTGGTTTTCCAAACCATTTTAACACCATCAACCTTAACTTGCCCCAATTCTTCCAAGTCATTGTCTTCCGAACCCATGTAATAAACAGGCACAAAATCATATTGAGGAAACGTATTTTTCAATTCTTCAGCCAAACGAATGGCATGAAAAATCTTATGTATAAAATACAAATAACCCGTAAAAATATTGGGCTGGTGAGCAGTACAAACAGTAAATGTGTTTGTCGACTTTAACAATTGAATGTTTTCTAGTTGTTTAGAAGATGCATCTTCGTGATAAGCTGCTTCAAAGATGGAAGCAATCAAATTCCTATTAGTGGGATAGGCTTTTCTGTTTTCAATTGCTGCATGTAATCCTTCTAATGTAACAGAATGTGCATAAAACGGTTGAACTTCAGGGGATTCGTTAAGGTAATCCAACACAAGCTTTGAGAACATTCCAGTACTTTGGTAAGGCAGAAATTGTGCAATCATTTTGAATTTATCTTATTATTATCTGACTACAAATCAAATAAGCTAATGATTTTAAATATTAAGATACGATTTCTCCCTCCAAATCAAAATCATACGCTTTTGTAATTTTTACATTAACAAAAGTTCCTGGAATTAGTTTTTTATTGGATTGAACAATCACTTCATTATCCACCTCTACGGAATCAAATTCGGTTCTTCCCAAATACTTTCCTGATTCTTTTTTATCGATCAGCACTTTAAAAGTTTGTCCAATTTTTTCTTGGTTTCTTTCGTAACTAATTTCTTGTTGTATTTCCATGATCCGTCTGGCACGCTCTTCTTTTACTTCTTGCGGAATATTGTCTTCCAAATCGTAAGCGGAAGTGTTTTCTTCATGTGAGTAGGTGAATATACCAACGCGGTCGAAACGATGCAATTGTAAAAACGCAATTAGTTCTTCAACATCATCTTCAGTTTCACCAGGGAAACCAGCAATAAGTGTGGTTCGAAGTGCGATTCCAGGATGAATAGCTTTAATCGAAGCAATGATATCATTCATTTCTTCGCGGGTGATTTGTCTTTTCATTGCTTTCAACATATTGTTGCTGGCATGCTGTAAAGGCATATCGAGGTAATTACAAATATTATCCCGTTGTTTCATTGCTTCAATAATTTCAAGCGGAAATTTTGAAGGATAGGCATAATGCAATCGGATCCATTCTAAACCATTAACATCAGCCAACCGGTGAAGCAATTCAGGAAGAGCTCGATTTTTATAGATATCAAGACCATAATAGGTTAATTCTTGGGCAATGAGCATGATTTCTTTAACGCCACTTTTTACAAGCTTTTCAGCTTCATGCACTAAATCTTCAATTGTTCTGCTCACATGCTTTCCTCTCATGAGCGGGATGGCACAAAAAGAACAAGTACGATTACAACCTTCACTAATTTTCAAATAAGCATAATGGGAAGGCGTGCTAAGCATACGCTCACCAGTAAGTTCAGCTTTGTAATCAATGTCAAATTGCTTAAGAATGTTAGGCAATTCCATGGTGCCAAAATAAGCGTCAACTTCAGGAATTTCAGCTTCCAGATTTGCTTTGTATCTTTCACTCAAGCAACCTGTAACATAAACTTTATCCAGTTTGCCCTTGCGTTTTAGCTCAACTTGTTCAAGAATTGTATTCACACTTTCTTCTTTGGCTTTATCAATGAAGCCACAGGTGTTAACGATTACAATATTGTGGTCTTTTTTTTCATTTTCATGAACCACGTTTATTTCGTTGGCTTTTAAATGGCCGCTAAGCACTTCACTATCAACAAGATTTTTACTGCAACCGAGAGTAATTATATTGACTTTATCCTTTTTTTGAGATTTTGTTTTCATTTGATGCAAATCGATTTGAAATGTCGGTATCTAGACATTTAGAGATTATTTATTGTTGTTAAGCGGTTTAAAGAGGCTATCAACAAATTCATTTTTATTAAATATGATTAGATCTTCCATTTTTTCGCCCATACCGATAAACTTCACGGGTATTTTGAATTGGTCTGCGATAGCCAATACAATTCCACCTTTAGCGGTACCGTCGAGTTTGGTGATTGCAAGAGCGGTAACATCAGTAGCAGCGGTAAAATGGCGTGCTTGTTCGATGGCATTTTGCCCGGTAGAACCATCTAAAACAAGCAATACTTCGTGTGGAGCGTCAGGAATAACCTTCTGGATTACTCTTTTAATTTTACTGAGTTCATCCATAAGGTGGAGTTTATTGTGTAAACGACCAGCAGTATCAATTATAATAACATCACTTCCTTTAGCTAAACCGCTACTAACTGCATCAAAAGCTACAGAAGCAGGATCGGCACCAGTTTCTTTTTTAACAATAGGCACACCTGCACGTTCACTCCAAACTACCAATTGATCAACTGCTGCGGCTCTAAAAGTATCAGCAGCACCCAAAAGCACTTGCTTACCAGCAGATTTTAAATTATGAGAAAGTTTGCCAATTGTTGTAGTTTTTCCAGCACCATTAACACCAACCACTAAAATGATGTACGGTTTTGAAGGAAGAGGAGATTGAAAATCTAAAAAAGATTGTTCAGGAGCATCAGCTAAAAGGGCAACAATTTCCTCTTTAAGAATAAGTTGCAATTCTTCGGAGTTTTGGAACTTATCTTGAGCCACTCTTTTTTCGATGCGCTCAATTATTTTCATGGTGGTATCAACACCTACATCAGCTGTAATTAAAGCCTCTTCAAGATTATCTAGCACTTCTTCATCTACCTTTGTTTTGCCGGTAAATGCTTTAGTAATTTTGGTAAAGAAATTTTCTCTGGTTTTTTCTAACCCTTGGTCTAAGACTTGTTTTTCTTTTTTTCCGAACAATTTATCAAATAAACCCATAAATTAAGTTTTAATACAACAAATCATATCGCATTAGAAAATCTTGTTGCACATCATCACCGAGGATAAAAGTAGCAGTTTCATATACAACAAATCCAACTTTTTGATAAAATCGGATTGCTTTATTGTTTTTTTGCCAAACTTGCAACCAAATTGCTTTAAATCCTTCAGATTTTGCAAGATGTTTCACCATTTCAATCAATGTTTTTCCAATTCTAAATCCTTGAAATTCTTTCAACACATAGATCCGCTGAATTTCTATAACAAAATTATTTTCAAGCTTTTTAGGCTTTCTATCTTGTCTAAGTTTGGTAAATGCTGCGGGGATATCATCAATATAAACTAAGAAAAATCTTGCATTATGGTTTGCTAGTTCGGAATCAATTTTTGAAACAGAAAATTGGGTTTCAAGATACTTTTCCATATTCTCAGGGGTATTCATTTCCCCATAAGTTTCCATAAAAGTTTTACTTGCCAATTTGGCAATCAACTCGGCATCTTCTGGCAATGCTGGTCTGATCAACAATTTTTTCTCCATAATACTTTAAAAATAAGAAAAGCTGCCCTGATTTAATTCAGAACAGCTTTCAAATCTTTAGATTTAAAATTCATTACTTTTGAGCTAAGAAATCTTTAATATTATCCTTGTGGACAATAGCTTCTTTAAAAGTGTAAGCACCAGTTTTAGGGCTTCTTACTGCTTTGATTACTTTACTGTAGTTCTTTGCATCAGCTGCAGCTTTTTGGTCTTTTGTTTTAATCGCCGTTTTAGCTTGTTTTGCCATGACTATTTAATTTCTTTGTGAATGGTATATTTTTTCATGATAGGATTGAATTTTTTAAGTTCTAACCTTTCAGGAGTATTTTTCTTGTTTTTGGAAGAGATATAACGACTGGTTCCAGCCAATCCAGTTGTTTTGTGTTCTGTACATTCCAGGATTACCTGTACTCTACTACCTTTTTTTGCTGCCATTTTTAAGCTTTTTTCAGATTGAATTAAATGTGTATTCCTTTCGCTCTCATTTCTTTCACCACAATGTATAAACCTCTTTTATTGATGGTTCTTATTGCATCCGTAGAAACCTTCATGGTTATCCATTTGTCTTCTTCTGCAAGAAAAAAACGTTTAGTTTGAAGATTAGGTAAAAACCTACGCTTCGTCTTAATATTAGAATGGGAAACATAGTTTCCACCAATTGGTTTTTTACCTGTAATTAGACATACTCTAGCCATTTTGCTGAAAATTTAGGAGTGCGAAAGTAGTTAAATTATTTCAATTGTAAAAATTATTTTGAAAAAAACCTTATAAAACTACTTTTATTCCATTAATTGATTAATATTCAAATTTACTTCATTAAATGATACAGCAATATCTGTTTGATAGTCTTAAATTGTTATTTTTGCAAAATAATTCAACTCAATAATTACAATAATTACAATTTATGGTATATGATGTAATCGTTCTGGGCAGCGGACCTGGTGGATATCCTGCTGCAATCAGGGCTTCACAATTAGGATTTAAGGTAGCTATCGTTGAAAAGGAAAGCTTAGGCGGTGTTTGTCTCAATTGGGGCTGTATCCCAACTAAAGCCTTGTTAAAAAGTGCACAAGTATATGAATACATGAAGCATAGTGCTGATTATGGTATTCAATCTACTGGCGTTCAACATGATTTTGGTGCTGTTATAAAGCGTAGCCGTGGAGTTGCCGACAAAATGAGCAAAGGCGTTCAATTTTTATTGAAAAAAAATAAAATTGATGTCATAATGGGTTATGGCAAAATTGCCAGCAAAGGAAAATTAGAAGTTACTGCTGCTGATGGTAAAACATCAATAGTTGAAGCCAAATATATTATTATCGCTACCGGTGCTAGGAGTCGCCAATTGCCCGCAATGCCTGTAGACGGTAAAAAAATTATTGGTTACCGCGAAGCAATGGTTTTACCACAACAACCTACTTCAATGATTATTGTAGGAAGTGGTGCTATTGGGGTTGAATTTGCAGACTTCTACAACACCATGGGGACTAAGGTTACTGTTGTAGAATTTATGCCAAGAATTGTGCCTGTTGAAGATGAAGACATCTCTAAAGAGCTAGAGAAACAATTGAAGAAGAAAGGTATCAATATTATGACTTCATCTGAAGTTATCAAAACGGATACTACTGGTGCAGGTGTAAAAGCTACTGTAAAAACTGCTACAGGCGAACAAATCCTAGAAGCTGATATCTTGTTAAGTGCAGTTGGAATTCAATCTAATATTGAAAACATTGGATTAGAAGCCAACAACATCAAAACAGAAAAAGGCAGAATTATTGTAGACAAAAATGGTCAAACCTCGGTTCCTGGAATTTTTGCAATTGGTGATTGTTCTCCTGGACAAGCATTGGCACACGTTGCAGGAAAAGAAGGAATCAATGCAGCAGAGCAAATCGCTTACTTAGAGAAAAAATCTACACATCAACCAGAAGCTATGGATTATAATAATATTCCAGGCTGTACTTATTGTTCTCCAGAAGTTGCATCTGTTGGATTTACTGAAAAAGCTGCAAAAGAAGCTGGCTACACATTAAAAGTTGGTAAGTTTCCTTTTATGGCAAGTGGAAAAGCAAGTGCTTCAGGAAATACTGACGGATTTGTTAAGGTTATTTTTGATGCCAAATATGGTGAATTCTTAGGTGCTCACATGATTGGTGCTGGTGTAACTGAATTGATTGCAGAAGTAGTTGCAGTTAGAAAACTAGAAACTACTTATCATGAGATTTTAAACTCCGTACACCCACACCCAACGATGAGTGAAGCACTAAAAGAAGCTACTGCAGCTGCTTATGGTGAAGCTATCGATATATAAATGATGAATTTTAAAGCATAAAAAAAGCCGGTTTCAAATTAATGAAATCGGCTTTTTGTTTTCCTATACTTTAACCATTCAAAACTGCTACCTTAAAAATCGCTTTCCACACTTATTAATTCTTCACAAATCTTACCATCCTCTCTCCTACTTTTACAAAATATATGCCAGCATTAAGCGATTGAATATTGATTCGATTGTTTTCTACATTGATTGCACCTTGTGCAACTTTGCGGCCGTCAGCTGCATAAATATTATATCCTTTTTCGATTGATATTGGGTTAGTAAGTTCCAACATAATAAAACTAGAAGCAGGATTTGGGTATAATTTTACCTGCATTGCAATTACATCAGCAGATATATTACTTACAGTTTCAACGGGATTTGTGATCCAAGGTTTACCAAGAGCTTTTGAACTTAAAATACTATTTCTTAAACCACCAGTTTGGAACAAATTGCGCATTCTACTTACTTGTCCGTTTGTAAACATCATCATTCCAGCATCATCTGTAAAATCCATAAAGTTCATAAACATTACACCATTAGCAGTTGAAGAAGAACATGCGGTTGAAACCAAGGGAAAACTAGGAATACCTCTATTGTATGTTCTTTGAGCAGGTGTATCATCTACCTCATCAGAACCGCATTCACCATCACCCCAAAGGTGCTTAAGGTTAAGCCAGTGGCCAACTTCATGAACGGCAGTTCTTCCAAGATGAAAAGGTGCAGTAACATTACCACGAGTACCAAATGCATTGAAACGTATAACAATACCGTCTTTATCTGCAGCAGCACCAACAGGAGATGAATATCCTAATAAACCACTAACTGTGTTACAAATCCATATGTTGAGATAAGAAGAAGCATCCCAAGAAGCTTCTCCCCCGTGTGCAATTGATTTAACCTTGTCATCTGAAGTCCAAATTTCACGACTAGATTTTTTACGTGTAATACCATTTGTTGCACGACCATTTGGATCTACTTTAGCCAATTCAAAGCGAATGTTAGATGTGCCAGCAAATTTTGAAAATGCAGCAGGAACCTTATTGAAATCAGAATTATTCTTATTGTAGTTAGCGTTAAGTGCTTCAATTTGTGAATTAATCTGGTCATCACTGATATTCATGGCGTCATTATTATACACAATATGAACAACTACAGGAATTGTAATTATAGTAGATGGAGACATGTAACCAGATTCAGATTCACTATTTTGGCCATTTGAAGATAAGCTTATGTTTGCTTTAAGCAACCTAAGTTTGAAACTAGGGTCTTCTTGAGCCATCTTATCGGCATAAGTGGCACTGGCACATTCTTTTTGTGCAAAAGAAGAAAATTGGCAAATTAATGCGGTAAAAAGTAAAGTTAGAGTTTTCATTCGTTTCAGATTAATGCGAATGGCTCCATTGGGATTGGGATTTGTAATTGCGGTAAAAGAATTGTGCCAACTTTAATTTGTAGAAGCAACAATACATTTAATCAGCAAAAACGGGTAACATTGAGGATTGATTGGATTTACACCTTCTGGAAATAAGCGGATGGAATTTGAAATTCCGGTTATCAGTGGCGTCTGTGATGCAAAGAAACAACATATACGTGTAAATACATAACATTTGGTAGTATTTTACCCTAAAAAAATCGTAAACATACGTTTCATTTTATACATTTGATTTATTAAACCACTGATTTAAAAGAAACTATAAAGACAAAATAATGATGAAAAAGATTTTTTTTGCTGCACTAATTTTGGCATTCAATCAATGCAATACAGTTGAAAACCAAGGAAAAAGAACTTCTGGAGATGTAACATCAACATCAATTCCTAAGCCAGCAGTTATACCATATACAGTTGTAAATATCTATCCACACGATACTGCAGCGTTTTCTCAAGGATTAGAATTTTATAAGGGTGAATTGTTAGAAAGTACGGGATTGTATGGTAAATCTACGTTACGGAAAGTGGATGTGTCTACTGGAAAATTGCTAAAAAATAATCCATTAGATGAAAAATACTTTGGTGAAGGGATTACAATTCTTCATGATACACTTTATCAACTTACCTGGCAAGAGCACGAAATACTCATTTACAACCCCGAAACATTTCAACTTATCCGAAAAATGAAATGGAATTACGATGGATGGGGCATTACAAATGATGGAACATCATTGTATATGACAGATGGATCTGATAAAATTTACGTAGTGCGTCCGTATGATTTAAAACTACTAAAAATCATCTCTGTTTCAGATAATATTGGACCATTAAACAATTTAAACGAACTTGAATATATAAATGGTTCAATTTATGCAAATAGATTAGAATATGATTATATAGTACAAATTAATCCCGCAAATGGATTTGTAACCGGAACCATTAATCTTAAAGATGTATTGCAACAATATTCAAAAATTGATTTATCATATATAAAAACAAACCCAAATGGAGCTGTTTTAAATGGTATAGCATGGAATCCATCCACAAAAAAAATGTTTGTAACAGGAAAATTATGGCCAATTTTAATAGAACTCCAGTTACAACCATAAAACATAATATTTAATTATTTTATGGTTTAGTGAATTTTAATTTATTTTATATTTATTTGCCATATTACCCAACTAAACCAACAAGATGAGCCTAATAGATTCCTTTGAAAAAATTCCAGTAAATATATTTGAAGACGATAAAACTGCATCAGCGTTTGTTGCCAATGAAATTGCAAAACTTATAAAGCAAAAGCAGTCTTTAGGTTTGCCTTGCATATTAGGTTTGGCTACGGGAAGCACCCCAAAAGCATTGTATAAAGAATTGGTTCGATTACACAAGGAAGAGGGATTAAGTTTTAAAAACGTCATCAGTTTTAATTTAGATGAATATTACCCTATTGAACCAGAAGCCATGCAGAGTTATCATAATTTTATGCATAAAAACTTGTTCAGCCATGTTGATATCGACAAAAATAATATACATATACCAGACGGTACGATAGATAAAAATGAGGTAAGGGCTTATGCAATGGATTATGAAGCGAAAATTGAAGCGGTAGGAGGAATTGATTATCAGGTTTTAGGAATTGGATTAAACGGACATATTGGTTTTAACGAGCCTGGATCGGGCAGGTTTTCATCAACTAGAATAATTGCACTAGACAATACTACCAGATTGGCAAATTTGTATGAATTTTCAAACATAACAAAAGTGCCTAGATTAGCCATTACGGTGGGTATACAAGCGATTTTAAAAGCGAAACAAATTGTTTTATTGGCATGGGGATCTAGGAAAGCACATATAATTCGCAAATCTGTAGAGGGTTCAATTACAGAATTTGTGCCAGCATCTTTTTTACAAGAACATACAAATTGTAGTTTTGTGATAGATGAAGGAGCTTCCCAAGAGCTTACTCGAAATAAATCACCTTGGTTATGTGGAGAAATAGAATGGACAGAACAACAAATAAGGAAAGCCGTTTGCAGTATGGCTTTAGAAGTTGAGAAACCTATTTTAATGCTCACCAACAATGATTACAATAATTTTGGATTGAGTGAATTATTGGTAAAATATGGGTCTTCATACGATATTAATTTGCGGGTTTTTAATGGTATGAGAGATACCATTACCGGTTGGCCAGGTGGGAAGTTTTCAGAAGATTTACCACGCCATCCAGAACGTAAAGAACCAAAATCAAAAAAAGTATTGTTGTTTTCACCACATCCTGATGATGATATCATTTCAATGGGAGGTACATTTATAAGATTGAAAGATCAAGAACATGATGTTCATGTAGCCTATCAAACTTCGGGAAATATTGCGGTGAGTGATGAGTTTGTAATGCGTCAAATTGATTTTGCTGTTACATTTGATACCTTTTTCGGAATTGATAAAAGTAGATCTAACAAAATTTGGAATGATGCGAGTGCGTTTATCAATCAAAAAAAATCCAATCAAAAAGATTCTGATGAAATTAGGTCGATAAAAGGAATTATTAGAAAAACAGAAGCAAGAGCAACTTGCAGATATGTTGGAATCAAGGAAGAAAATATCCATTTTTTAAACCTTCCCTTCTACGAAACAGGTTTAATAGAAAAAAATCCACCAAGTAAAGTTGATATAGATATAACAGTTGAGTTGTTAAGAAGTGTTCAACCACATCAAATTTTTGCTGCAGGAGATTTTGCCGATCCCCATGGAACACACAAAGTTTGTTTTGATATAATAATTGATGCATTAGCCTATTGCAAGGCAGCAAATGATGAATGGCTAAAGCATTGTAGACTTTGGCTATATAGAGGTGCTTGGGCAGAATGGGATTGTTGGGATATTGAAATGGCTGTTCCGATGAGTCCAGATCAAGTAATTCAAAAAAGAAACGGAATTTTTATACACCAGTCTCAAAAAGATGGAGTTGTATTTCAGGGTTCAGATAGT
>CAMBYC010000082.1 GCA_945871875.1 Sphingobacterium thalpophilum | reverse complement strand
TTTTAAAACTGTTTTTTAATAATAAAAAATTAAAGTACGTTAAGCACTTGCTCTTTAGCTTTTTCCAATTCATCTTTCATCAATACAACAAATTTTTGAATGGATGAATCGTAAGCTTTTGACCCAGTTGTATTGATTTCTCTTCCAATTTCTTGTAAAATGAATGAAAGCTTTTTTCCTTTGGCATCTTCATTTTCAAGAAGAATATCATTAAAATATTGACAATGGTTTTCTAAACGAACTTGCTCTTCGGTAATGTCAATTTTTTCAATGTAATATACCAATTCTTGTTCCATTCTGTTGTTGTCAACATTTTCTTTGCCAACATATTCTGCAAGCAAACGATTGATATTGTCTCTAATTTTTTGTTTTCTTAGAGGTTCTAATTGCTTAACTTCTTGCTGGAAAGAATTTATGTTTTTAATTCTAAGTTTGAGTTCTTCCTCTAACACTTTTCCTTCCTCATCTCTATGGTGATTGATATTGTAAAGGGCAGTATTGATTACGTTTTTCAAAATACCCCATTCCTCATCTGATAATGATTCGGTTGATGGTGTAATTACTTCAGGGAGTTTTAACAAAGTGCTTAAAATATGTGAACTATCTAGGTTTAATTCTTTTGATAATTGCTCTAAAGGATAATAATAAGATCTAGCCAAATCGGTATTAATGCTTACTGGTTTTGCTGCACCATTTTGTTTTAATGTAATCACACATTCAACACTTCCTCTTATTAGGCTTGCAGAAAGCATATTGCGTATTTCAAATTCATAAGGCTTTAACAATTGAGGAATTTTTAACGAAATATCAAATTGTTTGCCATTAAGAGATCTTAATTCAATCAAAAAAATTTTATCGTTTACAGATTGCTCTGATCTTCCATATCCCGTCATTGATTTCAGCATAAAAATATTTTAGAAAGATTATTGTACAAAATTAATAAAGCCCAGTAAGAACTGAGCTTTAAAATATTATAGATGGTAAATAGTGGGGAATGCAATTCCCGATATAAAAATAAGTAGTTTTTTTTATCTAAAGTATTTTAATTTTTTAGTTTCATCATATATAAATTCCTTCATCACAATTCTTGTTTTCATTAGTATCTTTACAGTCTTAAATTTACTTTAAATGAAATTTCCAGCACCTGTTTCAGTTCAATGGATGGCGTCTCTTATCAATGCAAAAATTGAGGGAAACAGCAATGCATTTACAACTGGGATTAATGAAATTCATAAAGTAGAATCGGGTGATATTGTTTTTGTAGATCATCCGAAATATTATGCTACTTGTTTAGAATCTGCTGCAGATTGTATAATCATAAATAATGCAGTTGATTGTCCCTCTGGTAAAACATTATTGATTGTAGATCAGCCTTTTGAGGCTTATCTCACTATTGTAAAACACTTTAGACCCTTTATACCAGCTACATCTTCTATTTCGCCTGATGCAGTAATTGGTGAGGGTTCTTTTATTTACCCAGGTGTTTTTATTGGTCACCATGTAGAAATTGGAGAAAATTGTATTATTCATCCTAATGTTACAATTCTAGACCATTGCAAAATTGGAAACAATGTTACCATTCAAGCAGGAACTGTTATTGGTTCAGATGCATTTTATTACAACACAAAAAAAGACAGAGCTGTTTGGTATAAAAAGATGGAAAGCTGCGGTAGTGTTATCATTCATGATTTTGTTGAAATTGGTGCAGGCTGTACAATTGACCGAGGTGTAACGCATGATACTATAATCGGACAAGGAACCAAGTTAGACAATATGATTCATATTGGCCACGATTCGGTTATTGGAAAGAATTGTTTGTTTGCTGCCCAAGTAGGAATTGCCGGTGCTGTTCATATTGAAGATGGTGTAATTCTTTGGGGTCAGGTTGGTGTAAGTAAAACACTAACTATCGGTCAAAACACTGTTGTTTTGGCACAAAGCGGTGTTCCTGGGAATTTAGAACCTGGGAAAATATATTTCGGATCTCCAGCCGAAGATGCTCGCATCAAAAAAAGAGAATTGGTTTGGATAAAACGTATCCCAGAAATTTGGGAAAAAATAAAATCTCTTTAATTAATCTTCTGGATTATAGTTGTAAGGTAAAAAATCCGCAATTTTCTCCCATTCAAAATATCCTTGCACAATCAAATCGCGTTGATCAAAAAAGTAGCCGTTTTGTTGCACAATAATACTTTCAAGAAAATCGAGTTGTGAAATTTGAATTTTTGTTGTTGGAACCATTTTGTTTTTCAATAAATAACCTGCTTCGGGAATTTCATCTTGATAAACAATTCTCAAAGAGCTTGGGAAATGCCATTCCATTTCCCCGTAATCAAAAGTAACCAATGAACTATCATAAGGATTGTTTACAACTTTGGTTTTGTTAGGTTGTTTATTAATGAGTTCAATTTTAAATCCACTAGCAGCAATCGTGCTGTCATAATAGGCGTGCATAAAATGCAATAGAGAACCAAAGTAGGCTTTTTCTCTATTTTCTTTCCAAATTTGAATTTCATCAATTGAACCTTTCATTTCCTCAAATAAAGGATATCCTGTAAATTGAGTTATTCCACTTCCATATTCATGTGTAAAAGAATCTAGTTGGTAATTAATGGTATAGCCCAATGCTTTGTTTTGGATGATAATATTCTCTTGAGCAACTACTTTTAGTTTATTCTTTTTCTTGCTGAAGAAAAAATGTAAAACCTCGGGGTTTTGTATGTTACAATTACTGGAATTGATGCTTTGTCCAATAAATAAATCACGAAAAAAACTTCCGTATTTGGTTAATCCATCTTTAACTTCTGTAGTTACTGTAACGGATACTTCTTCTAAGCTTTTTTGCTTTTCGTTAAGTGTTGTAATTTGATTGAGTAGATTTTCGGTTGTTTGGGAAATCCTTTTGCTTTGTGATTCATAACCTGTAAAGCTGATTGTTAAATCATATCCACCATTAGGGAGGGTTATCAGAAATTCACCAGAAGCATTGGTGGTAGTTCCAAATGTTGTATTAGGACAAAAAACTGATGCACCACGAAGCGGTTGTTTTGTAGCAGCATCAATTACAATTCCACTTACTGAAAATGATTGTGCATTTGCAACAGAACCAATTAAACTAACAATCAACAAACAAAATATTGCTTTCATACTTAATCAGGTTTATTGATAAAAATACAATACTGTTAATGATTGATTTTGTTAAAGTATCCAGCACAACATATTTCAATTGTTTTTTCAATAGAAGTATAGTTGAAAGTTGGAATTGCCTTCAAAAGTTTTTGATTGTTGTAATTAGTTTTTCTCTGGGCTGTTGCAGCTGTTTCTTTTGTGAGTAAGGGATCTTTGCCAGTAAAAATTTGTTTTAATTTTTCCAATCTCCAAACAATAGAAGCCAATAAAGGTGTAACTTTTAAATGTGGTGGTTTCTTTTTAAATTGAGTTGCCATCGCATTAAAAACTGTTTGAAAAGGAAGGTTTTCTGCAGTTATTATAAATCTTTCTGCATTAATATCTGAATTCATCAGAAGCACCATAATTTTTGCAACATCCTCTGCAAAAACAAACCCTGTTAACCCATCTGTAAACCAAGGAAATTCATTCCATACATTCTTAAACAATGCTGCAGAGCTATCGTTCCAATTGCCAACACCTAAAATTATGGTAGGATTTACAATTACAGCATTTAATCCTTCACTAATTCCACGCCAAACCTCTAATTCTGCCAAATATTTGGAAAGTCCATAAACAGAATAATTTTCATCTTCTAGCCAAGGAGCATTTTCTGAAATGGGTTCATTATTGTTTTTTCTTCCTAAAGCAGCTACTGAACTTACGTAAACCAGTTTTTCTACATTCCCTTCAATGCATGCATTTACAATGTTTGTTGTACCAATAACATTGGTTTCCATCAAATCCGCCCTTCGAGAAGGATTAAATGAAACCATTCCAGCACAATGGTAAACTTTGGTTGCTTTTGCACAAATCTCCGCCAATAAACTTGTATCTAGAATTTCTCCTTTTATCCATTGAATTTTTGCAACTTCTTCTGGGTTGAGTAAATCTGAATAATGTGTTCTATACAGTGCAACAATATTATCACCTTCTTGAAGTAATTTTCTCAGCAAATAACTTCCTAGCAATCCTGTGCCGCCAGTAACAAAAACCATTTTATGTTTTTAAATTGATACAATTAACTTAAGTCTCGACACCGATTCAAATGGTTTTCTAAGTTGCTGCAGTAAATTGTTGTAAAAATCTAACATCATTCTCACTAAACAATCGAATATCATTGATGCCATATTTCAACAAAGCTGGACGCTCAACGCCCATTCCAAATGCAAAGCCAGTATATTTGGAAGAATCTATGCCGCAATTGTCTAAAACTTTTGGATGCACCATTCCACAGCCCAAAATTTCCAACCAGCCCGATTTTTTACAAACTGAACAACCTTTCCCTTTGCACAATTGACAACTAATATCCATTTCTGCACTAGGTTCTGTAAAAGGGAAATAACTGGGTCTGAAACGGATTTTTACATCTTTCCCAAACATTTCTTGAACAAAGAAATAAAGGGTTTGCTTCAAATCTGCAAAAGAAACTTTTTCATCTATATATAATCCTTCCACTTGGTGAAAGAAACAATGCGAACGTGAACTAATGGTTTCATTGCGGTAAACCCTACCCGGACAAATAATTCTTATTGGCAACGGAGAAGTTTCCATAGCTCTGATTTGAACATTACTGGTATGGGTTCTTAACAACCAATCGGGGTTTTGTGCAAGATAAAATGTGTCTTGCATATCTCTTGCTGGGTGGTTTTCAGCAATGTTTAAAGCAGTAAAATTATGCCAATCGTCTTCAATTTCCGGACCTTCAGCTACATCAAATCCTAAGCGTTGAAAAATAGCTACGATTCTGTTGCGCATTAATGTAACTGGGTGGCGGCTACCAGCAGCAATAGGATCTCCAGGCAAGCTGGTATCTAATGTGTCTTCAAGATGTTCTTTTTGGGCGGCAACAGCAGCTTGTAAAGCCAATAGTTTTTCTTCAGCAAACTGTTTAAAACTATTCATTATTTGGCCAAATTCTTTTTTCTGATCTACTGGAACTTGCTTCATTTCACCCATGAAATGTTTCACCAAACCTTTACTTCCCAGATATTTAGTTCTGAATTGTTCTGCTTCTTCAGGAGTGTTGGCAACAGCAGCCTCTATTTCAGCCCGTATGGCTGACATTTGTTGTAACAAATTTTCCATTTGGTAAAGATACAGATGAGTTATGAATTATGAGTTATGAGTTATAAGTTGTGTCTTAAAAACTCATAACTCATAACTCAAAACTCCTTTAACTGTAGATTTAAAATGCTCAAAATTGAGGTCTAATTTTTTAAATGGAAACTGTTTTGCTTTTTCTAACATCTCTTCCAAATTAAATTGATGTTGTTTTGAATATAAAAAAAGTTTATCCACACAAAGTTTTTTTGCAAGATATTCCTGCTCTGTTTGTCCAGGTGTTGGAATAAAAATAGCTTTTTTCTGTAATTTGATTAAATCCATCACACTAGAATAACCCGATCTGCAAATCACCATTTCAGAATTGTTAATCTCTTTTACCAAATTTTCAGCACTTAAATGGTTAATGCTATGTGGAATTGGATTATTTATTTCCCCAGGTAAACCACGAACCAATAAATATGTTCCCTTATACTTTTTTAATTGTTTACATAAGATATCTTCTAATAAAGTTCTTTGAGGTTCTGGTCCGGAGAGTATAATTATCAGGTTTCTAATTATAATTGTATCAAACTTTGGTTTTAATCTCGACAAGGGTCCAATATATTTTACATGCTTTGGGAGTTTTTTTGGATGTCCAAGCTTACCTGAAAGATTAAAATTTGTTTCAAAATCGGGTACCCAACATTCTAAAAATTTTGTTAAAAATCTATAATGTACGTTTCTTACCAAAGTATCTGCAAAAAAAGAAATACCAGTGCGTGGAGAAAGTTGGTGTGTAATTATAACAGATTGAATATCATTTAGATAGAAGCCATATCGATTGTCTGAAATAACAAAATCAAACTGGTATTTGTTGTGCATCTTTTTTAACCAATTTTTTTCATCTTTTATAGTTTGAAAAATATTTCCAGCCATTTGTATCAAATTAAATAACAACCATTTTCCGTTTTTTGAATACCTAATATTATACAGGGGAAGTTCATCTAAAAAAATTAAACCTTCTATTTCATTGATTAATAATGTTTTATGATGAGGAGCAGCAGCTATATAAACCTCACAGTTTAACTCTTTTAAGTATTTAATTATTGGAATACACCTTGTTGTATGCCCTAATCCCCAATCAAGTAGTCCCACAATTATTTTTTTTGATAAACGTTTCATTTATGTGATAAAAGGTATGATTTTATAAGATTTTCAATTTTTTTAAAACAAGATTTCAAACTATTTTTTTAAATTACATTAAATATTTATGAATATTATGAATAAAAATATTATTTTAGTTATCGCAATACTATTAACGCTAGTTGTTACATCATGTTCTGTCTCCAAAAGAGGCAACTGTGGATGCCCCAGCAAACGTGGAATGGTAGGATACTAATGAAAACCAAAAATCCATTTTTATGAAAATTGCTAACAGAGATCTATTAGTCTTATTGAAGGACGAGTCCATGAGTTCAAAAGCTATTGAGTTGGAAGTTAAAAACCTCAACGAAATTCTTTTTGACGTAGAATCAAGCGACAAATTTTGCCTAGTTCACGAAATCATTGATCTTAACAAGTTCAAGATCATCAGAAAAAGAAGTCAATTGCTACAGGCCGCCAATGAAAAAGACATGAAACCATTCATCTTCTTGAACAATTTGAACTAAAAAAGAATTGTTCCAACAAAAAAATCCCACTTTTTTAAGCGGGATTTTTTTTGCATCAATATTTAGAAATTGAATTCTAATTATCCTAATTTCCGTATCAGAAGTATTTGTTCAAATTTTTGGCTAATGCCAATTTATAATATACAAAACCCCCAGCTGAAGCTGGGGGTTTTGAAAGAACTCCTTTAAATTTTACTAATGCGTAATTTGGGATTATTGAATTGGAGCATAATTTTTAAACAGGTCTAACTTGGTATTTTCAGCCAACTGTTTGTAATTTTTCCAAGTTTTTTCAATGAAACCATTTATTCTTGATACAGCAAGGTTAACTTTTTCTTCAGCAATTGCTACCAAAGCTACTTCCTGTGCCCCAGGAACGATTGGCTTTGCACCAATTGCACCATTTGCAGTCATCAAGTAATTTAAAATGGTAACTTCTTGCAGACGGCCATAACCCTGGCGTTCTAATTTCTTACCAGAAATCATCTCTCTAATCACTTTTACTGAATCTTGTAAAACTTTAGTCGCTTTACGCAAAGAATCAGCTGGTTTACCTTCTACATCTTTCAATTGACCTTCCATTTTACGGGCTGCTTCTTCAATTTCGGTAAGTCTATCTAAACCTGTAGTTAATTTATCGCTTGTTTTTTGAAGTCTGTTATATAAAGCATCCTGTGCAACTACTATCGCAGTTCTGTCGCCTAAACGAGGGTCTGGTTTTACGGTAACCATAACAGAATCTGTTGCCTTATCTAATGACAAAACGATTTTATATACACCAGGAATTACAGGTCTTCCTCCAGGTTCTGAAGATCTTCCTCTTTGGCGAGGTGAACCAGGCATTCTGATGCCTTTTTTCTCTAATGTCCAATTGTTGCGGTTAAATCCAGTATCTGCTTTCCACTTTAATGTTCTGATGAGTTCATTTTTAAGATCGTAGATTTTTACTGAAACAGAATCTGTTTTACTTTTTGCAGAGGTATCTCCAACTGTTGGTTGAACATAATAAGCAATGGCAGCTCCAGCCGGACGATTTGGAGCATCCCAAATGCCCCAAGTACTCCATTCGTAGCCAGGGGCATTGCGAAATTCAGCTAAATACGCATCTTTGGTTGAAAAAGTAGTCAATTTTTTAGCAACTGGCATAATGCCTTTGTTTTTGGCTAATTCTCTCAAAGGACGAATATCATCCAACACCCATAATGCCCTACCAAAAGTTGCAATTGCCAAATCGGCTTCTCTTTCCTGAATAGCAAGATCATAAGTAGATACTGATGGATAGCCGTTTTTCCATTGCTGGAAACTTACACCTTTATCTAAACTTACCCACAATCCATGCTCAGTTCCAACAAAAATCAAATTTGGCTCGGTTGGATCTTGAATAATAGAAAGTGCATATCCGTTTACTTTTTTCTCATCTACCAATCTTATCCAAGTTTTTCCAAAATCTGCTGTGTAAAAAATATAAGGTTTGAAATCACCTCTACGGTAATCGTTGCAAATTACATAAGCTTCGCCGGCATTGAAAGCGGAAGCTCGTATTTGAGGAATCCAAGCTCCTAAAGGCATTCCTGGAATTTTACCTCTAAAGCTGGTCCAAGTTTTTCCACCATCTTTAGTTAATTGTACATTTCCATCATCTGTTCCAATCCAAATTATTCCTTTTTCTTTTGGTGATGGGGCGATGGTTAAAATTGTACAAAAGTTTTCGGCACCAGTAATGTCTAATGATAAACCTCCATTATTAGATTGATCAATCTTTGCACTATCATTGGTCGTTAAATCTGGAGAAATGGTTTCCCAAGATGCACCTTTGTTGGTGCTTTTATGCAAAAACTGACTTGCATAATAAATAGTAGAGTTATCCAACGGATCTTGAGCCAATGCTGCATTCCAGTTGAAACGAAAAACAACTTTAGGATTAGTAGAAGGCGGACGGATATTCCATTGTTCGCCGGTTTTTACATTGTATTTACCCAAATTTCCACCTTGGCTCATTGCATAAACCCAATTGGCATCTTCGGGGTCTGGCATTACATCAAATCCATCTCCGCCCCAAAGGCTTTCCCAATAATAATTTTTAATTCCACCATTCATCCAAGTATATGCGGGACCTCTCCAACTTCCGTTGTCTTGCATACCACCCATTACGTTATACGGCAATTCGTTGTCTACATTGATGTGGTAAAACTGACCCACAGGAAGTTTTTCATCAAATATCCAATTTTTACCACGATCGCGGGTGATACCAATTCCGCCGTCATTACCATCGATGATAAATTTACCATTTTTAGGATTGATCCAAAAAGCGTGGTGATCTGGATGTATGCCATTGTAAGGAATAACAACTTTAAAGGTTTTTCCACCATCTTCACTAGCAGAAATCATTTGATAAATCAACCAAAGGCGGTTTTCGTTTTCAGGATCTACGCTGATGTCTTGAAAATAAAATGCACGGTTGGTTACCCATTCTGGATCAGCATTAACCAATTCCCAATTGTTTCCGCCATCATCACTTCTATATAAACCGTTTTTGGTAGCTTCAATTAGTGCATAAACGCGGTTAGGGTTATTACGGGCAATAGCCAAACCAATACGGCCATAATCACCAGCAGGTAACCCATTTTCTTTGCCTAATTTTTTCCAGTTTTTACCACCATCTAAGGTTACATACAATCCACTTCCTGGGCCACCACTTTTTAAACTCCAAGGTGTGCGACGGTGTTGGTACATTGCTGCAAATAATTTATTGGGGTTTGATGGGTCCATAACCATATCACCAACTCCAGAGGTATCATTGGTGTATAAGATTTTTTCCCAACTGTTTCCGCCATCAGTGGTTTTGAATACGCCACGATCAGGATGTTCTGCATAAGGATTGCCAATTGCACCGGCATATACAACATCGGGGTTTGTAGGGTTAATTAAAATGCGATGGATATTCATCGTTTTTTCAAGTCCCATTTTTTTCCAAGATTTACCGCCATCGATGGTTTTGAAAATACCTTCTCCGATATTTAGGGAGTTGCGAGGATTTCCTTCGCCAGTTCCAACCCACATTACTGAAGGGTTATTTTGCTGAATGGCAACAGAACCGATGTTTAACGTAGCTTGTTCATCAAAAAGGGGCATCCATTCACCACCACCATTGATGGTTTTCCAAACACCGCCAGAAGCTGATCCTAATACAATAAAGTCTGGATTATCTGCTAAAGCATCGATTGTTGTGATGCGACCACTCATTCCGGCTGGACCAATTGCCCTAGGTTTCCAGTTGCTGAACTGGTTGATGTTAACCTGCTTTTGGGCTAAAGCGGGAAGATAAAAAAATCCTATCGCTAAAATAGGAAGAAGCCATTTTCTCATATTATTGCATTTATTGTTGGAAATTATTTAAAAATATAGATATCTATCAAACTTTTAAAATGTAGTATTGAAAAAGTGTTAATAAAGTGAAATAATGTTTTAATTTAGGGGACAATAAAAAAAATAAATGATTATGAAAAAGCTAACAATTTTTGCAATTGCAGTTTTAATGATGGCAGCTACTTCTATCAGTGCACAAACTAAATGGAGTGTTGATAAAGCACATTCTTCGGTAAAATTTTCAGTAGTACACATGGTTGTTTCAGAAGTGGACGGAAATTTCAAAATGTTTGATGGTAGCTTAGAAGCAGCAAAAGCTGATTTCTCTGATGCAAAAGTCAACTTTACCATTGATGTTAATTCTATCAATACAGATAACGAAAGAAGAGAAGGTCATTTAAAGTCTGCTGATTTTTTTGATGTAGCAGTTTATCCTTCAATTAAATTTGTAAGCACTTCAATGAAACCATTGGGTGGCAACAAATATGAGCTTGCCGGAAATCTTACTTTAAAAGATGTAACCAAGCCAGTAGTTTTTCAAGTTACTTATGGTGGTACGCTTACAACTAAGAATGGTACAAAAGCAGGTTTCAAAGCTAAAACTACTATTGACAGATACGATTATAACCTAAAGTGGAACAATGCTTTAGAAGCAGGTGGATTAGCTGTTAGTAAAGAAGTTGAAATTACTGTTAATGTTGAATTGAACAAAAACTAGTTTTATTAATTGAGATTTAGGAATTAGGAATTATGGAAATTAAAAAAATACCATAATTCCTAATTCCTAATTCTTAATTAAAATAGTTTTGATTTACTTTTTTTCAAATTCCAATATCACCCCGTTTATACAAAACCTTAGGCCTGTGGGTTTTGGACCATCATTGAAAACGTGCCCCAAATGTGCTTTGCAACGTCCGCATTGCACTTCAGTACGTTCCATTCCGTGCGAATTATCTTGTGTGTAAATAATGCTGGTTTTTGAAATAGGTTCGTAAAAACTAGGCCAGCCGCAACCACTATCAAATTTTGTATCGCTTTTAAACAATGCGTTTCCACAAGCTACACATCGATATGTACCTATTTCCTTAGATTTTTCAAATGCACTGCTCCAAGGTCTTTCTGTACCTTTCAAGCGAGCAATATAATATTGTTCTGGAGTAAGCACTTTTTGCCATTGATCTTCTTTCAAATCAACAATGGAAGTATCTGTTTTTGAGTAAGCTGGATTTTTTGTTGTATTGGTATTCATCTTTATTTTTTCGTTTGAATGGGTTTGAGCATTTCCACAATTAGTAAATAAAATCGGACTTGCTAATAGTAATAGAAAATAAAAGTGTTTCATATTAAATAGTAAATTGTTGATATATAACAAATTTAAATCTACTAATGTTTTGATTTTGATAATTTTTCTACAATTCGATTGGATAAATTCATTTTAACATACTTTTTTTCCATTATATTTGGCAGCAAAGCAAACAAACATTAGAAGAAGCTATGTTGAATCTTATTTTATTTGGTCCTCCAGGAAGCGGAAAGGGAACGCAATCAGAAAAACTTATTGCAAAATATGGTTTTAAGCATTTATCTACAGGCGATTTATTAAGGGCTGAAATTGCACAACAAACCAAATTAGGACTTGAAGCAAAAAGTTATATGGACAAAGGGCAGTTGGTTCCAGATGCAGTTGTAATTGGAATGATTGATGCAGCAGTAGATAACAATCTTGATGTTCCAGGTTTTTTATTTGATGGATTTCCAAGAACTACGGCACAAGCGGTGGCTTTGGATACTTTATTGGCTTCCAAAAATTCTGGGATAGCTGTGGTTTTATTCCTACAAGTTCCAGATGAAGAGTTGATTTTAAGAATGATGAATAGGGCTAAAACTTCAGGACGAGCAGACGATGCAGATGAAAATGTACAAAGAAAGCGTTTAGATGTGTACAAAAATGAAACCTTACCAGTTGCTGGTCATTATTCAACATTCAACAAAGTGAAGGAAGTGGAAGGGGTGGGGTCAGTAGATGAAATTTTTGAAAAACTGTGTGCGGAAATTGAATTAATGAAGTACTAATTACTAAAGATAATTACTAGCAACTAACCACTAATAAAAATAAATAACCCCATGATATTCATGGGGTTATTTATTTTAAGATTTAAGATTTATTATTAAAGATTATCATATTTATAAATTGGGTCAATATAAGATCCAACAGACATTTCAAAAACAGGGTTGATGATACCGTTATCTAAACCATATACCCAACCGTGTAAATGAGGTTGTTGTTGATGCTTCCAAGCATTTTGTACAATAGAAGTTTTAGCTAAATTCATAACTTGTTCTTGCACATTCAATTCTACCAATCTGTTGATTTTCTTTTCTTCACCCTCAATATGATTGATTTCGTCTTGGTGTATACGATAAACGTCTTTTATATTTCTAAGCCATTTATCAATAAGCCCTAGTGAATGATTGCTAAAAGCAGCTTTTACCCCTCCACAGCCATAATGACCGCATACAATAATGTGTTTTACCTTAAGTACTTCAACTGCATATTGTAAAACGGATAATAAATTTAGGTCGGTATGTACAACCATATTTGCAATATTTCTATGTACAAATATTTCACCAGGTTGAGTACCTGTTATTTCATTTGCAGGAACACGACTATCTGAGCAACCAATCCAAAGAAAATCTGGCGTCTGAATCTTTGAAAGTCGGTTAAAGAAGTCTGGATTGTCCATTACTTTTTCTGCTGCCCATACTTTATTTTCAAGTAGTAATTTTTCGTACTGTTTCATGATTAAATGTTGTTTTGTGAGGGTTGTTTTAAAAATTTATGGATTGGGTTTGTGTCATTTTTTTTGATTTCAACCCTAATGTTTTTCAAAGGGGCATGTTCAAGATAATCATTGATGACGTCAATAATGTCTTTATCAACATAATCTGCTCTAGTAGTATCAATAATCAGAAAAGAATTTTTTGGAATATTTTCTAGTTTGCTTTTAATGATAGGTTTATTCAGAAAACTTACATCTTTGCGGAGGCGAATTAAATAGTTGCTTTCATTATTTCCAACCATAACTGCTGAAATAAAATTTACTCGAATGATAAAAATCATTGCAGTTAACATTCCAATTACAATTCCAATAAGCAAATCTGTTGCTAAAATGGCAATAATTGTAATTGTGAATGGAATAAATTGATCCCATCCTTTTTTGTACATAGAGACAATAATGGGTAATTTTATCAATTTATAACCTGTAAAAATTAAGATTGCAGCTAAAGCTGCCAAAGGAATTTTATTTAGAAGTGTAGGAATTAGCGCAGCACAAACCAGCAACAAAATACCGTGAAAAATTGCAGAGCGTTTAGAGGTTGCACCAGCTGTAGTATTTGCTGCACTCCTCACAATAACTGAAGTAATTGGAATTCCGCCTATAAGTCCAGAAACAATATTTCCAACACCTTGTGCTGCCAATTCTCTATTTGGGGGTGTTACTCTTTTAAATGGATCTATTTTATCAACGGCTTCAATACTTAAAAGAGTTTCGATACTTGCAACAATGGCAAGTGTAACACCTGAAATCCAAACATCTTTATTTGTAATAAATGTAAAATCAGGGAATGTGAAAAATCCTAGAAATTCATTTGCATTTTTTGCAACTGGCAAAGAAACAAGGTGTTTTGCTTGAAGTAAAAGAGCAGGGTTAAAGCGAAGTGCGATTTCTTGTATTGAAATACCTAATATAACAACTACCAATGGAGCTGGAATTAACTTAGCAAATGCTGTTTTTTTAAATTTTGGAATTTCAAAAGTGATTAAAATTAATAAAGAAAGCACACCAATTAATGCAGCACCTGGAGTAACTACTTGAAAAGCTTGATTAATAGCGGTCAATATTGTGATATGAATTCCTGTGCTAATGTTTTCTTCTATAAGAAAATCAGTATCATCATAGCCAATAAGATGTGGAAATTGTTTTATTATTAGTAAAATTCCAATAGCACCTAACATGCCTTT
>CAMBYC010000081.1 GCA_945871875.1 Sphingobacterium thalpophilum | reverse complement strand
GTTAGTTGTTAGTTGTTAGTTAGAATGAATCCTGCTTTTGTGCAAGGTTTAAAACTAAAATAAAAAAATAACCATTAACCATTAACCATTAACAATTAACCAATATTGATGTTATTAATTAAAACAAAAAATAATGGGCGTATACGTTTTACAAAAAGTGCAGTTTATTCCGGTAAGTTTAAAAGAGGCTTGGGATTTTTTTTCTCACCCAAGAAATCTAGCAAAAATGACTCCAGAGCATTTGAATCTAAAATTTACAAATGAATTGTTTGGTGATGAAATGTATCCTGGTCAAATCATAACCTATAAAATAAAGCCCTTACTAGGCATTCCAATGTTTTGGTTAACTGAAATTACTCATGTTAAGCCATTAGAATATTTTGTAGATGAGCAACGCTTTGGTCCATACAGTCTTTGGCACCACCAGCACCATTTTAAAGAAGTAGAAGGCGGAGTAGAAATGACGGATATTGTACATTATAAAATTCCAGGTTGGATTATTGGAACAATTGCCCATGAATTGTATATCAAACAACAGTTGGAAGGAATATTTGAGTTTAGAACCCAAAGAGTAAATGAACTTTTTGTTTAATTATTTATTTATTAAACAAACTTTAATTAAACAAAATGGTTATATTTATGTTAACAGTAATGAATAACCTAAACCAAATACCTAGCCGTTGCTGACTTACTTTTTTGCTACACCACTTAAATAAATTATGTAGGTGGTGTAGCAATGAAACCTAACACAATTAACCAGGCATTCTAGTAATGTATTTCTCTATTTGTTTGATTTGATCGATTACTTGTTTTGATGTAGGTTTTTCTGCTTTAGCTTTTCTAAAAAAGTCTTTTGCCGATCTAAATTCTCTTTTTTGCATCATAATTTGGCACATTTGTAAATTAGCCATAGCTGCACTTTCTTTATCGGCAACACCAATTTTTAACGCTTGTCTGATTAAACCTTCACCTTGTTTCATATCGCCTCTTTGCATTGCAATCATTCCAAGTTGAAGTTTGTTAGATCCTTCAGCTTCTTTCATAGGTGAACCCAAGGTCAAACTCATTTTCATGTATTTCTCTGCACCATCAAAATCTTGTTTGGTCATTGCTATATTGCCCAACAAAGTGTAATATACTGAACGAATAGGCTTATAGAGGATATTAGGAAACCATACCATTTTTAACACTTTTTCAGCTTCAGCGAAGTTTCCATCTTCAAGATAATCTTGTAAAATACGCAACGGACCAAAGAAAAAATGGGTAAAAATCATAATTACCGCACCAAGGTAAAGCACAAATGAAGGCCAAAATCCATTTAAAACATTTACTAGAATTGCCAATGCAAGAACCACAATTCCTATCCAAAGTCTATATCTTATAAAAACATTAAACCATTTCATAGTGTGAAGTTACGAAATCCCTTAAATTTGCACACATTGAAGAATTGAATCTTTTATTTATGATTCAAATTTGATTGTTGGTCCCGTAGTTCAACGGATAGAATAGAAGTTTCCTAAACTTTAGATCCCAGTTCGATTCTGGGCGGGACCACAAATAGTTTTTAATAATTGATTAATTTGATTTGCAAATCAAATTAATCACAACCCCTTTTCTCTAAATAGTTTGGCACTACGATTTAGTCCACATTTTTCTAAAGTAGTTATTATTTCTTGCTTTGTTTTTGGTGGATTAACCAATCTTTTAACTTGACTGGTTAAAGCCAAATTTGCCCTTAATTCATCTAGATTAATAAGATTGCTTACAAAAATATCTGGATGCTGAATTTCGATCTCAAAGTTTTTAAGATAGTCTTGCGGGAAATCCTTAACATTAAAAGTAACAATTACCCCTGATTTACTTTTTAAAGCTGCTGCAAGTATATGGCGATCATTTGGATCTGGTAATTTTAAACCATTTATAAATTTTTCATACCCTTTAATATTGGCATCAGGAAATGTTGCATTCATTGCATCAACAGTTTTTGACAATTGGCTTTGCAATAAATCAGGTCTTTTTACTAAAAGATTTCTAACCCATTCTTCTTGAATAGCATCTGACCATTTAGGTTGATACAATCCTTCACAAGCAAGGTTCAACAATAAATCACGAATAGGTGCAGGAAATAAAACATTCGCATCTAATACTGCAATGAAACTTGATAAATATTTCAACATTAGTATCCTAAAGTAAGTTCTTGTGCTTGTTGAGCTAAGAAAGCCAAATTATTCTCTTTTACTTCTTGAATATTTTTTTGAAATTGAACTAAATCTTTTAGTTCAACTCTACGATGAGCACCCACTTTTTTGAATGGAATAACGCCAGACTCTAAGAGTTTTACAATATGAGGCCGTGAAACATTTAGAATATCAGCGGCTTGTTGCGTACTTATATATGATTCGGATGAAATCAGTTTTATTGATTTTCCTTCCGCCATAATGGAAAGTATATCTATCAAAAGTAAAAATGCTTTTTGGGGTACACTTACAAACTCATCATCATTTTGAATTTTTATACCCACATAAGCAGATTGTTCATTTATAAGGTTTTCGGATTTGTTGCATAATGCTCTTACACATTCTTGAGCAGTTTTTTGTTCATCGTTATTTGGAATTTCTACTACTACCTCAACCATTGTAAATTGTATTTTCACAGTAAAATTAGACAAACGAAATAAACGAAACAAAAAAATATTGTTAAATTATCAATTCTAGACATCTAAATTTGATTCTGGGCCAAAAATCTAAATTGGTTTGATCTTAAAAATTTCGATTTACTTTAACAACAACAACTGCCCGATATGATTTGCCAAGTGGTTGGTTCTGCTAATGAGTACGCTTAATTTATTTCTATGAGGCTCTTTAGCAAAATCTTCATCTGAAACTGAATAGAAGTTTCCTAAACTTTAGATCCCAGTTCGATTCTGGGCGGGACCACAAAATTTTCTTTATCAATACTTTATATTAGATTTCATTGTTGTCCGAGATATTTTTTTAAATAAGGGTGGTTTTTAGGCCACCCTTTATCATCTTTGCAGTTACCACACTTTAAAGAATGATATGAACAAATCTAGTACTTTTGTCGGACAGCCAATTTTTTCACAGCTACTTTCTTTGATTGAAAAATCAATTATCAATGAAACCATAATAGAACACAAAGCCAATAAGTATTATAAAAAGCTATTTGTTTGGGATCATTTAGTTAGTATGCTTTATGGGGTATACACACATTGTACTTCATTGCGCGAAATCCAATACGGACTTGAAGTTTGTCAGGGTAAACTAAATCATTTAAACCTTGAACGTGTACCCCCTAGAAGCACTTTGAGTGATGGCAATATCAAAAGACCCTCAAAGGTATTTGGCACTATTTATCAAAAAATATACAATACTTATAAGCATAGTATCTCGGACAGCCGAATGAGAAATGATGCTATAAAAGGGCTATATATCTTAGATAGCAGCACGGTGTCCTTATTTAAAGCAATACTTAAACCAGCTGGTCGGAAGCGTAAAGATGGCAAAAGCAAAGGAGGAATGAAAGTACATACGCTTTTAAATGCTGATACTAATATGCCTACTTTTATAAAATATACAGCAGCAGCTTTACATGACCAACAGTTTTATAAATATATAAAAGAGTTGCCCGACCATTCAATCATAGCCTTTGATAAGGCCTATATTAATTTCGAACAGTTTGACGCATTTACAGCTAGAAATATTTATTATGTCACCCGTCAGAAAGATAATGCCGATTTTACAACAGTAAAGGAGTTCGATTTACCTAATGATGCACCACATATTTTAAAGGATGAGTGCATTGATGTTACTTATACCTCCAACAAGGTAGAATATTACCAAAAAATGCGTAGAGTGGCCGTTTTCTCAGATAAATACAGCAAAGCTTTTGTCTACATAACTAATAATTTTGAACTTTCCGCAGTTGAGATTGCTGCCATTTATGCTAATCGTTGGCAGATTGAGACCTTCTTCAAAAAATTAAAACAAAACTTTCCACTTACCTACTTTTTTGGGGATAATAGTAATGCTATTGAAATACAGGTATGGTGTGCATTGATTGCTTTATTATTATTAGACGTGACCCATAAGGATCATAACTCGAATATGCCTTTTTCAATACTTTCAACAATCATTAGACTACATATAATGAATTATGTAGGAATTACAGCTATCCTTGATGCTCATAAACAAAAAAGAAGTCGAATTAAAATGCCAAGGGATTCTATTTTAATCAAAAAAAGTACCCCCCATGCTTTACAACTTGAAATTAAAATGTAGCAACAGTGCTACTTACAGGAAGATAATTAACTTTTTTGTAAGTTTGTCGGACAACAATAATAATTTAATAAAACATATTTATGGCATATTTAATTTAGATGCATTATACTTTGAAAATATTTTTTTATTTCTAGTAATGTTAAAAAAATAGATTCTAATTTCATCGTCTGAAAGAGAACGAAATTTATTTGAAGCAATAAATCCGATAACTACCCAAAAAATAAAATTATTCATATCAAATTCAGAATATTCTTCTATAAACATTAGAATCCAATGAAAAGGAATATACAAAGCAAGATATTTACATATATTATTGTTTGAATGAACAATTCCAGTATATGTTACAACATACAACAACAAGAAAAATAGTACAACTCCAATTATACCAGAGCTCAATAACAAATTTAAAATTCCAACTTCTGAAGCATACCTATACTTATCATGTGTATTTAAAAGACCTTGAAAAGCATCGGTTTTATATTTTGCAGCACCACCTTCACCTATTAAAAAGGAATTATTGTCAGACATTGACTTTAACAACTCTGCATAAACAAAGGTTCTTGTATCTGCGACCATAGATTCCTCTCCAAAATTTACAGTATTAACAGTATATTTATCTTGATCTATATCTTGGTTGAAAACATTAAAAATATTAAATACACCTAGAAAAAATAATACAATTGGAGATAAGTACAATATTAAAATTAATGACTTTAGAAATTTTAAAGATATAAAACTTCTAAAATAGTATAAGACTAAAATCAGAACAGAAAAAAATATTTTTAAAATATTTGATCTAAATGTAAATGCTGTAATAAAGGATACAGCAATAACTAATATAACAATAAACCTGTTCTTTAAATTTAACACAGGAAATAATAAAATCATAAAAGATACAGGAACCATGAATCTCGAGTATATTTCTTGGTTCATATATAAAAAAGCTGGAATTAATATAAAACCAATAATGAATACATATTTAAAAATAATTTGAACTATTTTAGTAAATAATTCAAATTGAGCCCCAAAAATTATTGAATACGATAAAAAATAAAAAGGTAAACTTTCAATAAAAATTACTTTATAATCCCAATAATTTGTTGAATTCAAAATTCCAATAAAAAGTGTAACTAATAACCAAATTATATTCCAATTGAATAATCCGTAAACATTAGATGGAATGTTTTTTTCTAAGTTTTTGTTTTTCAATAAGAAAATCAAATAAAAGATAAAGATATATTTACAAAATGCAATAATGTATGTTCCTATTTCATAATGAAATCCAAATCTACCAAGTTCATTAAAACACTGAGATAATAATATTATGAAAACTAAAAATGGTAAAGATTTTAACTTTGATTTCAATTTCTAATTGTTTATTGTTCTGTAATTACAAAAAAAATTACCAAACATAAATTAACTTTTTAGTATATATTTATTAATATAAAAATTTTAAATACTGTTTTTAAAATTGTAAAGATTAGCAATTGAAATTTATAACAATTTAAGAGAGATTTTTAACTATTGATTAGATGTCTTTAAAATACATCACACCTAGAATTATATTTTAAAACCAATATTAGTTAACGAAACTAAATATTTGAGTTTATATAAATCTATTATAACATAGGGTTAAAATAATTTTATATCATTTACTATATGTTAAACAAACTTTATTATTTTTTTTAAAAAACGAAATTTTTCTCCGTTTAATAATTCTCTAATTTTAAGTCGTTCCTCATTAGTAAGTCCACAAAATCTTAAAGCAATCAATAATAAAATTGTACTCCATATTGCTATTACAAACAATCTAAAAATACCTTCTTGTAAAAATATTTTAGGAATTATTGCAACTATGAAAATTAAAATGAAGGATATTATACATCTATAAAAAACTTCATTTAGAAATACAGAGAAAGACAATTGACAATTTTTAATTGCAAAGAATAATGTTAATGCAAGAAATACAAAAGAATAAATCAAATTGATTATGTAAAGTACATAAGGCTGAAAGCCAAGTTGAAAAAATAATGCAGATATTAACAATGGTGAAAAGGATATAAAAAACACCCAAATCTGGTAAAGTCTAATATTACCTTGTGCTGATATTGCATACCATAATGGAAAGGAAAATTGTTCAATTAAATTCCTCATTAACAACAATTGACAAAAAATGATAGTAAAATCAGGAATTTCTTTTAACCATATCTTTAAAATAAATGGCATTTCTAAAATAAATGGGATATAAAA
This sequence comes from Sphingobacterium thalpophilum, assembly GCA_945871875.1. Classification (GTDB taxonomy): domain Bacteria; phylum Bacteroidota; class Bacteroidia; order Chitinophagales; family Chitinophagaceae; genus Pollutibacter. The sequence goes on along the minus strand of CAMBYC010000081.1, from coordinate 8,070 downwards.
AAGTGTCATTAAAAAAAATGATGCCTTTGAACTAGTTAGTGTGATTTTTAACATCATTTCCCGATTCCCAGATCCTTCACTTTTATCAATTATGGGATTTACCGTTTTCATCATTGTAGTAGCAAATGCTCCTAATTGACCACTTATTTGATTTGTCAATCCTTGAGCGGCATTAACAATTGTATTAAAAAACATATTAATAACTACTCCTTGTCCATAAAAAGATATCATCGTACTAGAATATCCCAATAATGACCAGCCAGCAAAACTCGTCATCTCTTTCAATAATTTTTTATCAAAATTCTTGTTTACATTTATTACACATTCATTATATTTTTTATTACAATAAAATACTCTCAAAAGCAACAATAAAAATGAGAGAATAGCTATAAGTAATGCATAGTAAAACAAATGATCGTTACTTGAATATGATATGTAAATAGCAATACCTAATTTTATAATAGCCTCAAAAACACTCAGAAAGGCAAAGAAAAACATATTTTCATGAGAAGTTATAACAGCCTCATATGGAACAGATAAGATAGTAAAAAATGCTCCAATAATCATGAATTGAAAAACAACTTGACCAATAAAAATTCTTGACTCTTGGATTTTAAAAACATAACTAAAAAGAATAAAACCTATAAACTCAAGAATAATTACAGCTAATATTGCAACTCCAGCATGAAGTAAAATACTCATATTGAATATTTTATTTACTTCTTCAGAATTTCCAGCACCTTGTGCATAAGAGATAAACCGCTGAGTAGCTGCAGACATTGATGCATTCAAAAAGCCAAATACTGCTATAGCACCTGCAACTAAAGTATATAATCCAAAATCTGAAACTCCCAATGCATTTAATATCAACCTAGTAGAATATAATGAAATACCTACTGTAATTGCCATTCTGGCATATAAAATAACCGTATTCTTTACTACTCGATTTATTGCTTGCATGCTGTTTTTTATAAGGGTTGAAAACTCAACTCGGCCCTTATATCTTTACTTTTTCAAAACTTGGTAATTCCATGTCTTTTTTTGAAACAATCGGATTCTCTATTCCCCAATCAAATCCAAAGGAGTTCCAATGGATGCCTACATCATCTTTCGGCACATTCACTTCTGTTCCCATATACAATGTTATCGTATTGTCTTCCAACACCTTATAACCATGTGCACAACCTTTTGGGATATATAAAACTTTAGGCGTTGTACTGTTTAATTCGCAATGAAAAACATCTCCATATGTTGCTGAGTCTTCTCTTAAATCTAAAATTACATCCAAAACAGCTCCTTGTATCACTGAAACCAATTTTTCACATGCAAATTCGCCAACTTGTAAATGCATTGCCCTTATTACATCTTTGTGTGATTTTGTAAACCATGTTTCTTTAAAATCTAAATTAATGGGTTCTTCAAAATCTTTAAAGAATGTTTGCGAAAATGGCTTAATCAAACTTCCTCTCAAATCATGGAAAACAAATCCATCCATAACATAAAGCCCTTCAATATTGGTTTTAATTATTGCCATGCTGAAATAATCTTATATAAATTGGTGAAAATATTAATTGGTTTCTACGTAACGGCGAAGCCCTTCTTCAATAGTTATACTAGGCTGCCAGTTGATTATTTCCGATGGCAAATGATGGGTAGCTTTTGCCAACATAGTGTCCAATGGACGATAAGGTCTTCCACCCCATTCGATATTGGCTTTTTTTCCAATAAATGTTTCTAAAATTGATGCAATCTTCTTTGGTGTTGTTCCAATCCCTGTTCCCAAATGAATTTCGTGAAATGAACCTTCAATCTTATCAACATTATGAATTAAGGTAGCAAAGAAATTTACTACATCTTCAATATGTATGAAATCCAATTCTTGTTCACCGGGTGTCATTTTAACAGCTTGCTCAGCTTGAAATGAATCTAATATATAATTGATTAACTTCTTTTGGGTATCTGCTGCACCATAAATTGTATACGGCACAACATGAAAAAATTTGAAACCCTCAATTGCTTGATAATAATTTACAATACTTCTAAATGCCGTTTTTGTAGCCGCATATAAATATGCCGGTGAATATGATTTTGAGTTGTTGTGGTATTCTGCAAATGTTCCCACATTAATAAAGGCTTTTAATGATGTACCTTTTAATGCATCCAACAAATGTGTGCCAAACTGCAAGTTAGATTGAATTAATTGTTCAATGCTCTTTTCATCATCCAACGATGTAGAAAATGTTGCAAGATGCAATACTACCTCAGGTTTGAAGCGCTTGATTGTATCTTTCCAATCAACATCTGTTATTAAAACACAATTTGTATTTTCATTTAATACATTCCAACTGTTGATTTTATTTGAATCTCTTACAAGCAGTAGCAATTGATTTCCTTCAATTTGTAAAAGTGGCAATAGATTTTTACCTACAAATCCTGTAATCCCTGTAATTAATATTTTCATAAAGTTGCTTTGTTATAAATACAATTAAGTTGTACACTTAATAAACTATCAAAAAGATTGATTTACATTGACCATTGAATATTTTTCAATCGTGCAAGTTCTGTATAATGAAGAATCTGGTCTATTCTTTTTTGATATACTTCATTAGGATATTGTTGTTCATCACTATATCCTTTTACTGTAAACTGAACTGTTTCAGGGAAACTTAAAGTAGGTTTCCATTTGAGTAATCCAACTGCCTTAGAAATATCCAGCTTTAGCAATGTTGCTTCGTGTGGCTTTTCTAAGTTTTCAGGGAAAGAATATCCACCTCTGCTGTCCTCAATTAATATTGCATCAATCAATTCTTGTACAGAGAAATTCGCTGCATCTTCTGGACCGAAATTCCAACCTCCTGAAAACTTTCTACCTTCTAAAAACATTTTAGCAGCAAGTGTTAAATAACCACTTAGCGGTTCCAACACATGTTCCCATGGTCTTGTAGCATAAGGGTTTCTGATATGTAGCTTTTCATTTTTAAGTTGTGCCCTAAAAAAATCAGGTACAATTCTGTCTGCTGCCCAATCTCCGCCACCTATAACGTTTCCGGCTCTTGCAGATGCAACTAAACAACTATCCTCTTTACTAAAAAATGAATGTATATAAGACGCAGTAATCAATTCGGCACAACCTTTACTTGCACTGTAAGGATCTTTCCCTCCCATTGCATCATTTTCTCTGTATCCCCAAATCCATTCTTTATTATCGTAGCATTTATCGCTGGTTACATTTACTGCAACTTTAACTGAAGGTGTACTTCTTACTGCTTCAAGAAAATTTATTACGCCCAACAAGTTGGTTTCAAAAGTTCCTTGAGGATCTTGGTAAGACAATAATACCAAAGGTTGAGCAGCAAGGTGAAAAGCGAAATCGGGTTGTATATCGTGGAAATAAGCTTTTAATTGAGTTCCATTTCTAACATCACCAATTTGATGATGGATTTGATTTTCTAAACCTGCTTTTACGAAATTATCTTGATCAGAATAAGGTGATAAAGCGTATCCATACACCTCTGCTCCCAACTGCTTTAGCCAAATTGATAACCAAGAACCTTTAAAACCGGTATGTCCAGTTACAATTACTTTTTTACCTTTATAAATATTAAAAAAAGACATAAGTTTTCATTTGTTTTTTACCAAACCTTCCATTTAGCCTCGTTTGACTGCCAATCAGCTTCTAACTCATGCTTATCTCTCAATGTATCCATTGGTTTCCAGAATCCATTGTGCTTAAAAGCAATCATTTCGCCTTCAGCAGCAATATTTTCCATGGGCTCTTTCTCAAAAACGGTGCTGTCACCATTTATATAATTAAAAACTTCAGGCTCACATACAAAAAAACCACCGTTGATCCAAGATCCGTCTCCTTTTGGTTTTTCCATAAATGAATGCACTTGATCGTTTTCAGTTAGATTTAATGCTCCAAACCTTCCGGATGGTTGAACGGCAGTAACGGTACACAATTTACCGTTAGACTTATGAAATTTCACCAATTCACTGATATCTACATTGCTAACACCATCTCCATAAGTTAATAAAAATGGTTCATTACCAATATGGTTTTGAATGCGTTTAATTCTACCGCCAGTCATAGATTCGTTTCCAGTATCTACAAGTGTAATTGTCCATGGTTCTGCTTTTGAATCATCAACTTTTACAGTATTGTTTTTTAAATCGATGGTTACGTCTGATTTATGCAAAAAATAATTAGAGAAATATTCTTTTATTAAATAGCCTTTATATCCTAAACATATTACAAAATCATTGTATCCAAAAGAAGAATATATCTTCATAATATGCCACAATATTGGCATTCCACCAATCTCAACCATTGGTTTTGGACGTAAAGATGTTTCCTCAGATAAGCGCGTTCCTAACCCACCTGCTAAAAGAACTACTTTCATAAAAATTATTTTTTGATTTAATTTAACCCAAACAGTAGAATTAATACTTCATCTAATTCAATAGATCAAATAGTAATATAAAAAACTAATCTATATAACGTTTTAATTATATACTATTGTATTAACTCTTCTGTTTATTGTTAAAAATTCTTGCCAACAATCCTCTTTTTTTCTTACCTGTAGTATAATATCCATAACCATTGGCATTTGTATAACCATAACCATAACCATAGCCATTGCCATAAGTGTATCCATACAAACCAAAACCTCTTGGTTTGATGCCATTGAACAGAACACTCATATTGGGCAATTTCTTTTGTTGGTAAATGTTGGCAATCATACCCAAAAACACTTTAGGAGTTTTGTCGTGCATAACAACATAAAGTGTTGCGTCAGCATATTCAGCAATCAATTGTGCATCTGTAACTACTGATACTGGTGGAGTATCAAAAATGACATAATCGTAAGTTTTCTTAAGCTCTACAATCATGCTTTTAAAAGCTTCTGTGGTAATCAACTCAGAAGGGTTTGGAGGAATTGGTCCTGATGGCAATAGATATAAACCTTTAAATTCATTTACTGACATTGTAATTTCAGCCATACTTGCCATACCTACCAAATGGTTGGCAATTCCTTTCACCACTTCCATTTTTAATTGTTTTGCAATTTTGGGTTTGCGCATATCCAATTCTAGGAGTGCCACTTTTTTTCCCATCAACGCATAACTCACAGCCAAATTTAAACTTACAAAACTTTTTCCTTCACCAGGTATTGATGAAGTAACAAGAATTACTTTTTTATCGTCTTTTATACCAAAATAGCTCAAATTCGTTCTAACAATTCTAATCTGCTCTGCCAATACCGTTCTATTTCCATCACCAATTACCAATGGATTTTCTCCATGCTCACTGAATATCAATTCCCCAACAATTGGCACGCCCGTTTGCTGCTCAATTTCTTTTCTAAACAATATCTTCCTGTTGAATTGTTCCCGAATAATTACTATAAAAATGCTTGAGAAAAGTCCTAAAGCAAAACCAATTCCTAAAATCAATTTTGGTATAGGCTTAACAGGTATTGGTTTTGATCTACCCCCTTCAATAATCCGACTGTCAGATACTGCTGAAGAATAAGACAATGCTGTTTCCTCTCTTTTTTGCAATAAGAAACTGTAAATGCTATTTTTAATGACTTGCTCTCTACTTATTTGCAACAATGCTTTTTCTTTTGCCGGCACTTGTTGCAACATTTTATCTAATTTGCCAAGATCGCTTTGCAAATTGCTTTTGGTAGTATTGAGATTATCTCTAATGTTTCTAATATTTTCTAACAATGCAGGTTTGAGGCTATTGATTTCATATCTAGCTTGTTCAAGCATATCGCTTTTTTCTCCGCTTATGCGTTTTAATTTTGCATACTGCATTTCTGCTTCATACAATTTTGTCAACAACTGAACCAAAGTAGGGTCATTAATGCCCAATAAAGAAGGCACTGTACCTGGATTGCTTCCTTTTCCACCTACATATTTTTCAACATCTCCCAAAACAGACAATTGCAGATTGATTTCACTCAGTTTTTGATCATTGGATTTTACCGTTTCAAGAAATAAAGTTGATTGTTCACTAACGTTGATGATACCTTCTTTTTTCTTGTATTTTTCTATATTGGTTTCAACATCGCTAAGATCTTGCACCATAATCCTCAAACGATCTTCTACAAAAGATAATGTATTGCTAGCTACTTGGTTTTTATCTTTTAAAGCCGCTTTTTGGTATTCGTAGATTAAAGTGTTGATGATGTCTTCACCTTTTTTGCGGTTTGTACTTTCCATTACAATCTGGATAACTGTAGATTGTTTGGAAGTACTTTCTATTTTTAATCCAGCTTTTAATGCCAAAGCAGTTGAAGCTACTGAAGTAACATTCAAGTTATACTTGGATTCATCTTTAACACCTGCAAAATCAGGGTTAAAATGAAGAATAAACATATTGTCCTGCAATTCAATCTTTCCACCGTCATAATATTTTTTACCATCAATAATAATAAAATTAGATTTCCAATGAACGGTAAAACTTACTGTTTTTGAAAATTTATTGATTGAATCAGGTTTAACCGCTTCAAATACTACTGGAGAAGTAGAACCATAAACATCTATTGTTCGAAGATTTTCTTCATGACTTATAGTTTGAAATAGATTAAGATCTTTAACCACGGCTTCAAGAATGGGCCAAGATTCAAAAATATCAATTTCGTTTTCTACAATCTTTTTTTCACCAAACACATTTAACGCATCCAAAACTTTAGAAGCATCTACTCCTTTTTTTTCATCTTTAACCAAAACCTTGCCCACAATTTCATAAATCGGTGGAGATAATTTTAGGAAAACAAAAGCTGATCCTAATGAAATTGTTATGAGAATTACAAATAAAGGCCAATAAGGTAAATACCTTTGTCCCAATTCAGCAAAAAGGTTTTCCTCTTCGTATTTTTCAAAATCTTGTTGCAAATTCTAAAAATTTAAAACTTTATAATATTATTTAATGCGCTGAAAAAGTATCACCAAAATAGACAATGCACTGAAAACATAAGGTGTAATCAATGGAATATTTGAACTGGCTAAACTTTTTACTTTATTTGGTTCCACATAGATTACATCATTAGGACGCAAATAAAAAGTGGTTGCATTGAAAGCAGAATTATTGGTAAGGTCAATGCGTTTGGTTATTTGAATGCCCGCACTATCCCGAATTAGTAACAGATTCTTTCTGTTGCCATAAGCGGTTAAATCTCCAGCAAACGCAAGGGCCTCAAGAAAGGTAACACGTTCATTAGGAATACTGATGGTGGCTGGTCTTGCTACCTCACCCAATACAGAAATCCTAAAATTCATTAGCCGTACAGTTACAGTTGGATCTTTTAGATAGGCTTCAAGCAAAGGTTTGATTGTTTTGGCAATCTCATTGGTTGTTTTCCCTATTACTTCTATATTCCCAATTTTAGGCAACTCAATAATGCCTTCATCTGTAACCAATAAACCAGGAATTGCAATATTTGGAAAAGCACCAAGTGCATTCTGGGTTATTATTGAGTTTGCACTGTTAAAAAGTGCAGCACTAGTAGGATCTGCACTTGTAACACCAACATAAATAATGTCTCCACGTTGGATATGAGGCTCAAAATTTTTTGAAGATAATTGAAATGTAGTATCGTTTAAATTGTGGAAATAAGTTAATTCTTTATTACTCATGCAAGAGTTTGCAGTTATAATAAGAACTATTAGATATACACAACCAAGACTTTTGAAGCGCCTTAGCAAAGAATGAAACATAAATGTTTGAAATTGTAATAGTTAAATTATATGGCTTCGCCATCCCTCAGTTACAAGGAAATACGAAAATCTTAATTTTGGCAAATTTAGGTTAAAAAGGTAAACAAAACACAATGATATATATCATTTGGGAATTGGGAATAAAATGTTGTTGGTTGGGGGTGGGGTTCTTAGGATTGATTTGAGGGTTAGGACCAATGTGATATGTGGTTGGTGTTTCAAATAGATAAAGTGGGAAAACAAGTTTACGTAGGGGCGGAAATGGATAGGTAGGGGCAGAAAATTTTCTGCCCCTACACATGCATACATGCACCTACACATGCATTTCTACCCTATTCA
>CAMBYC010000080.1 GCA_945871875.1 Sphingobacterium thalpophilum | reverse complement strand
TTTTTATTGGATGCCTATAAATGTGAAGCAAAAGTGGGTGGGATTGAAAAAAACTTACCATTGGTATGGACCAACGCACCATCATCTGCCAATGCATTTATTATCAATATGATTCATTACCCCAATGCCAACGATAGTTCTATAATCAGTTCTTATTTAGAACTTTTGGGAATTGATAAAACCATTACGGAATCCCTTATGGAAAGGCAAATGCTGGTCCTTGGTTTATAGGACTCAATAAAGATTTAAACGTAATCTCTTATACCTCACCTTGTTCTGCTGGTGCTGGAACGCATACCTATATCATCACCATTTATGCGGTTTCTGCAACTCCGGCAAGTTTACCCAAGGCTAACTCTTTAACCGTTGCTTACCCCGTTTTAAAAGCTGCATTGGCTACGGTTACCATCGTTGGAAAAGCAGTTTTGACGTTCAAAAGCGTCACACCTTAAAATTTTTATCCCTTTAGCTAAAGCTATCGGCAATTTAAGATTGCCTTTTATACATAATTTGGACATATTGGTAGGGGTAGAAAATTTTCCGCCCCTAACTAACCTTTTATCAGAAAATCTTTCACACTTACCAACATACAATTTAAATTGTATATTTTATACTTCTCAGTTCTTGTTGTATGCTTCTCAGTTCATTCAACATGCAATTTAATTGCACTTCCTTAAATGTTCACACTTACCAACATACAATTAAATTGTATATTTTATAATTCTCAGTTCGTGTTGAATGCTTCTGAGTTCATCCAACATACAATTAAATTGTATATTTTATACTTCTCAGTTCGTGTTTAATACTTCTCAGTTCATCCAACATACAATTAAATTGCACTTTTTAAATGTTCACACTTAACAACATACAATTAAATTGTATTTTTTATTCCATTCAGATTATCTTGAATACAATTAAATTCTACTTTTTGAATGTTAAGATTTTAGTCTTATTAACATTAGCATTTGCCTAGATTTTAATTACATAAAAGTGCATATTAATTAGACCTTAATTCTATTGATTTTTGTTGTTTGGTAAAACATTTTAGTTTTTCAAAAAATAAAACAGATCTATTGATTTTTATTATAAATAATTTGATAAATTGTATTTCTAAAAATCAATACTGCAAAACATATTTTTTGGATAGATTATATAATATATTGATTGTTTAATATTTATATGATATTATCTATTGACATTTTGGATAAAAACAACAACAATTGCTTCTCAAATCTTGCTTATGACGTTTCCCTCGGTTAAATCTATGCGCTTCCTTTCTTATTTCAACGTTTTGATCTTTTTGAGCTTTTTATCAACAACAAAAGCTCAAATTAAAGTTGATTTATCTACACTCAGTGCATTTAATAATCCAACTGCCAATTGGAAACTTGTGGGAAATGTAAATGCTGATATCAACAAACCCCACACTTTTACCTATACTGCCGGTAAAGGAATATTGATGAACCTCCCTGATTCTGCCGCACACAAAGATCTTTTTACCACCCAGAAATTTGGCGATGTAGATATAGAGCTTGATTGTATGATGGCTAAAGAATCCAACTCAGGTATTTATCTTCAAGGTAGATATGAACTTCAACTGCTTGATAGTTGGGGTGTATTAAACCCTCGTTCTTCCGATATGGGCGGTATTTATGAAAGAAACGATGGTAAAAGACCAGAAGGTCAACGCAATTTTGATGGTAGAGGACCAAGACAAAATGCATCTAAGGCACCCGGTTTGTGGCAACATTTTAAAATCTCTTTCCAAGCTCCTCGCTTTGAAAACGGTAAAAAAGTCGCAAATGCCAAGTATTTAAGAATTGAATTGAATGGTGTTGTTATTCAAGAAAATATTGATTTGTCTGGTACAACTGCCGGAGCAATTTCTAAAATCGAAGTGCCTGAAGATGCACTCCGTATTCAAGGTGACCATGGTCAAGTGGCATTTAAAAACATCATTATCACAGATTTCAAAAATCCACAGCCAACAATTGGTAACTTAAACCTTGATGTTTACGCAGGTAAAATTGAACAGGAACCACAATTTGCTACAATGAAGCCATTCATGCAAAAAACACCTAACCTATTAACCATCAACCTTGAAGGGGTTCCTAAAAATAGTTATGTGTTGCATTACAAAGGCGTTTTTATTGCACCAGAAGCGGGAAATTATACTTTTAACACAACCGTGAGAGGCGGACCAATGAAAATGCTCATCAATAATGCCGTTGTATATCCTTTTTCCCGCACTGCTGGTAAGGTTTCTGTTGATTTACCACAAGGAACATTGCCTTTTGATTTGGTAATGTCTAAGTATATGGCTTCTGAAAATATTTCCTTGATTGTGAAAGTTAGCGGACCAGGTTTTAGGGAATTTACATTAACAGATCCTGTTTCGCCTCCATTAGGCGGCAAAGACCCTGTATTGATGGATGCCAATGAAAATATCATCGTAAGAAGTTTTGTAGACCTTCCCGGCAAGATTCGCATTTCACATGCGGTAAGTGTGGGAAGTCCTTCGCAATTACATTATAGTTATGATTTGAATAAGGGTGTGTTTATACAAATGTGGCGTGGTGATTTCTTAGATGCTTCACCAATGTGGATTGGAAGAGGTGATGGATCATCAAAACCATTGGGTGCCGTTCAATATTTCGGTAATCCTACTTTAGCCATCAATCGACTCAACAATATTGATGCCGCTTGGACTGCTGATACTGCTTCAACTGGTTTTCAGCCTAAAGGATATATATTGGATGAATCGGATAGACCAACTTTTAAATACAATATCTATGGTGCATCTGTTACAGATAAAACCATCGTGCTCGATAAAAATCTAGGGTTACAAAGAACAATCAGCATTAAAAATAATCCGGGTAATTTGTATTTTCAATTGGCTGCAGATGCCATGATAGAAGCAATTGAATCAGGTTTTTATATTATTGGTGATCATGCTTATTATCTTAAAATTGACAATACGAGCAACCAACCCATTCTTAGAACCCAAAATGGGTTAAAAGAATTGTTGATGCCCGTTCAAGATGCTTTCACTTATTCTATCCTTTATTAATTCATTCCATTAGTAGTTTCTAAAAAAGTAAAACATGTTATCTAGATTCATCAATAAAAATATATTCAATGTTGCAGTTGCCTTGTGTTGTCTGCTACAAACTGCATCTGCCCAAGAGTCACCCAAAGAAGAAGACTTCTTTAAAATCAATAAATTACGTGCTCCAGAAGGTATCATTCTTGAAATTGGTGGGATGTGTACCATGCCTGACGGAAATTTAGTGATTTCAACTAGAAGAGGCGATGTATATATTATAGAAAATCCGCTCAGCACAAAGCCTTATTTTAGAAAGTTTGCAACTGGTTTACACGAGGCGTTGGGAATTGCTGCAAAAAATAGTTCGCTTTATGTGGCACAACGCGGAGAACTTACCCGTTTGCAAGATGCCAATATGGACGGGAAAGCAGATATCTACGAAACCGTTTATGCATGGCCTTTATCGGGCAATTACCATGAATACAGTTATGGTCCAAAGATTGCTCCCGATGGTTCTTTCTTTGTAACCCTCAATTTAGGTTTTGGAGATGTATGGTGGTCGGGAACCAGTTTTGTTCCATGGAGAGGATGGGCATTGCATATTTTCGATAATGGCACTATGGAGCCTTGGGCAACGGGAATGCGTTCACCTTGTGGCATTAGTATGATTGATGGCGAATTGTTTTATACCGATAACCAAGGCGATTGGGTAGGTTCTGGAAGCATCATGCAAGTGAAAAAAGGCAGTTTTGTTGGTCATCCTGGCGGGTTGGCTTGGACTAAAATGCCTAATTCTCCTTTCAAATTAACTCAACAAGAGATTTATAGTAAGATCGACCCACGCAACCAATTGGGTGCAGATGGAAAAGAGTCAAAGCCAGAAAATATCGAAAATGAGCCATTCAAAACCATGGCTGATATGAAGAAAGATATTCCTGCTTTGCAGTTGCCGGCGGTATGGTTGCCCCATGGTGTGTTGGGCGTATCCAATTCAGAAGTAGTAAAGATTCCCAAAGGCGTATTTGGCCCCTTTGAAGAACAGTTGTTGGTTGGCGATCAAGGGCAAAGTAGAATTTCTAGGGTATTTATGGAAACTGTAAAAGGAGAGTTGCAAGGATGTGCTTGGGATTTTAGGAGTGGATTTCAGTCGGGTGTATTGAGAATGTCATGGGCAAACGATGGTTCATTGTTTGTGGGAGAAACAAATCGTGGTTGGGGATCTGCCGGCGATGCCAATGAGGGATTACAACGTTTAGCGTGGAATACTTTAATGCCATTTGAGATGAAAACCATCAAAGCAAAACCTGATGGATTTGAAATTGAATTCACCAAGCCTATCGATAAAAAATCTGCAGCCAATTTGGCTTCTTATGTAATTGAAAGTTTTACGTACAAATACCATCCGGTATATGGAAGTCCAACCGTAAATATGCAGAATTGTCCAATCAAGGGCGTTAAGGTATCAGAAGACGGGATGTCAGTAAGATTGGTTGTAAGCAAGTTGCGTACTCATTATATCCATAAGATCACTTTAGATGGTATCAGAGCCGAGGAGCAATCTCATTCTTTGGTGCATCCAACTGGTTATTATACATTGAACAATATTCCTGATGGTGCTTCATTGTCGATGGCTGAAGTAAGTACCAAAAGTACAGTAGCTGTGGTTAAAGAAGTTAAATCTGTAAAAGGTGCCATCACTTTTGCACAAGTTGAGCCATTGTTGATTAAGAATACTTGTAGTGCTTGTCACAATCAAAACAAGAAAGTGGTTGGTCCGGCGTTTGCAGAAATTGCCAAAAGGCATTATTCAATTGAGAAGATATTGCAGTTGATAAAAATGCCACAGCCACAAAACTGGCCAGAATATTCTACGCCAATGGCACCGATGCCGCAGGTTTCGGAAGCAGACGCCAGAAAGATTGCAGCTTGGATCAATACGTTGGATAGCAATAAGTAAGGTAAATTTTTTAATATGAAAAGTGGATAAAGGGGAGGATTTGGTTCCGAGCTTTTATCCATTTTTGGGTTATAATATTTATACTAGATATTCGACTCCTTCGGAGTCGTTTCTTTTTTAAATAATTGTGCTATAAATATTTGACCACTTCGTGGTCATTTTTTATACAATATTCTTTTCTGATTAATGGATATATTCTTCGTAATGATTTAATTGATATTACCAAACTTATTTGATTTAATTAAAATCTTGATTTGGGTTTTGAAAAATGTTTTGTAATAAAAATTATCAAAATTGATTAAATTTATGATATGAAGACTGATGATGAAATAATTGAGTCGCTCATTGCTGGCGGCTTAATAGGAGCTACGTTAGGAGAGCATTGGTGTTAAAAAATAATGAGGAAGAGGTAATGTCAGGTGCTATGATTGGGGCCGTAATTTTAGCAACTTTCAAAGCAAGTGAAAAAGCTTTAGAGACCAATCTTCCTATGTATGTGGTAGAAAATGGCAATTTATATCAAATACAAAAAGGAACCGTTAAGAAATTTATCAGAAAAATTGAAAAGTCTTCAATTGTGTTACCCACACATTTTAAGTTAAAATAATATGGCAGTCAAACGATTGAGGGTGTTTGCAGGCCCTAATGGTTCTGGTAAAACTACAATTATTAATAGTTTAAAATCAGAAATTCCATAAAATCAAGGTTAAGATAGGAAAATCAAGATTTGGAGGATTTGATATAAATATTATTTGGGAAATAATATAAAAAGGTGCAATCAATAGCCCCCAGCTTCAGCTGGGGGGTAAAAGATCCCTAATGATTGGCTTTAGCCATAATACATTAAATTTGTAAAAAATAAAGACATGGGTGTAGGAGATAAATTAGCACAATTAAAAGCAGATAAGGCAAATGCCAACTTAAAAGCTGGACAAGATTTTTTAGCAAGCAACAAAACAAAAGAAGGGATTATCGAATTGCCAAGTGGCTTACAATATGAAATATTAGTTGCTGGTGATGGTCCTAAACCATTGGCTAGCAATGTAGTAACTTGTCATTATCATGGAACATTAATAGATGGTACCGTTTTTGATAGCTCTGTGAAAAGAGGAATGCCAGCTTCTTTTCCATTAAATAAGGTGATTACAGGTTGGACAGAAGGTTTGCAATTGATGGGTACAGGTAGCAAATGGCGTTTCTTTATTCCATCAAATTTGGGATATGGAGATAGACAAATTAGTGCACAGATTGGAGCCAACAGTGTATTGATTTTTGAGGTAGAGTTGATTAGTTTTAGATAAATTGTTGTTTAACTACAAATCATCTATTTTTTCCCCAATAAAAATCTATATTTTCTACATTGATGGTATATTGAAAATACCTTTTATCTAATTCTGACCTTTCTCTGATAATTAAATCAGTATCTTTTTGGTATTGAATTTTAAACTTTTGGTTAATAGAATTGATGATTTCAGTTCTTCCACGCTTTTTTTGCTCATTTGTTTTTTTTGCTAATCCCATTAAATCATTAATTTCTTCAACTGTTGAAGTTTCTTTGTTTAAATATTTTGAATGGATAGACTCAATAATAAGTTTTTCCAAAATTGTAAATGTTGATTTTGGATCTTCATATTTTTCTTGTTCAATACTAACGGTATTTTTTTTCTTTTTAACTACAAAAAAGAAGATTGGAAGCATTAGTAATACGACACCCAAAATGATATAATAAGGCTGATTTGCATTGATAGGGGTATAAATAGGAGTTGAGGTGATTTCAAAATCATCCATTGAAACGGTTATACTATCTATAGCATCATTGCTATCTTTTGTAAAATAAATTTTATTTTCTAAAGCAAATGCTTTGTTAAAATATGTTTGAGATGAAATCATCTCTTTCGCCAATATTTCATTTTTTGATTTATATATTTTATTGTGTTGATAATCATATAGATATACAATATCATATACTATAGTTATCAATCCATTTAAATATGGGAAATTGATTTTTCTAGCAGGAATGATTTTACTATTTATTAGATGACCTATAATTTTATTTTTTTTATGTTTTAAATCAAATTCAATAATTGGATTTTTATTTTCAAATTTTTTACCAACTGTTTGGTCAACCATTTCATCTTGAACAGCTATCAATAGATTGTCTTTTTCTGAAAAATAGAATGTTTGATTAGTTAAAGGATATTCATTGTTTATTGGTATCAGGTCCCATTCTGCAATATGGTGAAAATATCTTAATTGACCATTGAATCTCCAAAACCCATATCCGCCTAGAGAAAAAATGGTATCGTGGTAAGGGAATTGAATTGCATCAAAATTATAGCCATGGTAAATGGTTGAATCAATTCTGTTAAATGCAATTTTATCTTTTGTGGTATCAGTAGCTTTTAACACAATTCCTGTTCCATTAACAAGAACAAATAAATCTCTTTTGGTTTTGATAAGTATTTGATAATTTCGCTTAAAATCGCCATTCAAAGGAATGGGTTTATAATTTTCTGCTTCACCGTGAAGATAAAAATCTGAAACGGGTTTCTTGAGTTTGTAAAGAAAATCAAAAAAAGGTGTTTTTTTGATCCAATAGGTTTGTGAAAAGCATTGTAATGAAAAAATCGACAATAAAATAAATGTAACGGCTACTTTCATAAAACCTATTATTTAGTATTTGAAATGAAATTAATAGATTCTAGTAAAATAGAAAATTAAAATTTCAATGTTAAATCAATAAGCAGTTGTTGGGGGGGTATATTTGATTTCTTAGGGCCATGTATTTAATTTGGGGTGGTCTTATATTAAATTAGGGTGGTCGTAAATTAAATGAGGGTGGCCTTGTTTTTAATCAGGGCGACCACAAGGGTCGCCCTGGTTAAGCCAAGATTACGCACTAGAGGGAAAAAACCAAATTTTGTGGCTAAAGCCATTTCAAAATATCCATATACCCCTAGCTAAAGCTAGGGGCTATTAATAAAACGACATACTATTCTTTCTAATGCATATTTTGAGTTAAATACAGTAGTTCATATTTTTAAATGAATATTACCTGAATAGTATCATTCAGAATTTATCATGTTAAACTATTATAATTAAAAAAAGGGCTGGCTCAAAAATGAGCCAGCCCTTAATCTATTCTGTCTAATTTGCTGTAAGCTTTTATTAACAGCAATTTATCAAATTAATAACCAGGATTTTGCATCGCTGTTTTCTGTGCAGGAGTTAAAGCAAGACCGCCTGCTTGAATTCCATCTAAGAAAGTTTGTGGAATTGGACGAAGTTGATGTTTGTCTGCAACATAAGGTGCAGCATCAACATTAAATGCTTTTGCTCTAGCAACCAATGTTTTTGTTCTAGACAAATCTGCCCAACGAACATATTCTCCTGCCAACTCTCTTGAACGCTCATTCAACAAGAAACACAACATTTTATCATAAGTTGAAGATAAACCCAACTGAGATATGATGTAATTGTCTTGTGCTGGTAAGTTGTTAACATCTGTAACTGCAAGTGAACCACCCGCAGCTGTTGTTATAGGGATATTGTTCGACTCATAATAAGAGTTTCCAGGGAAGAATGAGTTGGTAGTATTTGCAGATTGAAGCGAAGCTGACAATAAGGTATTTCCACCATCATAATATGCAGATCTGCTTTCGCCAGATGCATATTGTGCACGTGCACGAACAGCATTTACATAAGGCAATGCATCTGTAAAGTTACCAGTTCCTGCTTTTGCAAGTCTTATTTTTGCTTCAGCAGCAATCAAATAAGTTTCAGCTGAACGTGCAAGAATGAAATCTCTATGTCCTACAACATCATTCAACGCATTTCTAGAACCGTCCATATGCTTATTTAATGAAGGGAAACTTTGTCCTGCAGTGGTTAAATCAGTATTTAAAGCACCATCTGTAGTTCTTCCAGCAGGATAAGCTACATAAGTTGTTGGGATATTTCTTCCCGTACCCAATACATCTTGTACCAAATTTGTTCCAGAAGTTGTTTTACTGATTTTAGACAATGGAAATCTTGTGTCACCAGGTTGATTGATCACAAACATAATACCTACATCTCCTTTAACATTAGGTGCAACGTTATTGAAATTGATGGCACTTTTTGTTTTAAACGATTTCCAGAATCTTGAATCGTTTACCATATCATAAATGCGGTACATATAGTAGGTAGTTGCCAATCTACTAAATGGTCTGCCACCGGTAAGGTCACGAGCCATTTGATCTTGCACATCATATCTAGCGATGAAATACAAGTGTTGAGTATTACCAGTAGAAAGGTTGGTATTTACATCGTTGGTTTGTTGTGCAGATAAAATAACCTCAGGTAATGATTCATTTGCAGAGTTCATAGCAGTGAAATTCCAAAGGTTAGAGAAGTTAGTTGCTAAAGGATGTCTTGTGATGATATCATCGCAAAGGGTAACTGCAGCAGCTAAATCTGAAGCAACAAATGTAGCATTCCAAGCATTATTTATTTCGCTAGCACGGAACAAATGGGTTTTAGCTAAGAAATGTGAAGCTGCATCTTTAGTTATACGTGCAGGAGAACCGGTGTTGGTAAGCAAATCTTTAGCCTTGCTGAAATCAGCAATAATTTGAGCATAAACATCTTTTTCAGGTGTTCTTGTAAATTCTAAAACTACACCACTAATTGGCGTCAATTGCAAAGGAACGGCACCATATTGGGTTACCAATCTTAGGTAATTGTATGCACGCATAAAGTAACCTTCCCCAAGAGCAGTATTTTTAATTAATGGAGAAGTAGAAGTACTGGCTGTAGCATTTTGGATCAACAAGTTTGCATCACCTACTGCTGTATATAATGCATCCCATTGGAAGTTTGCAGCTGCAGTATTTCCGGTGGTAGCAATTACTATAGATCCCAATGTTTGATCATAATTGTTCCAAGGTGCATTTGATGGGTCACCTCCAATTTTAAATTCATCTGTACCATAGTTTGTAGCACTGTAAAACCATTCGCCATTAACTGGAACACTAAAAGATTGGTAGTAAGTACCAGCAGCCAATTGAAGAATTCCAGCATCTGTTTTGAAGAAATCATTTCCTCTAGCTGTTTTTAATTCCTCTTTTAAGAAATCTTTTTTGCAAGATTGGCTAAACAAGATGCCAACCGTAAGAACTACTATTTGTAATAAATAATTAAACTTTTTCATATATTATTATATTAGAATGAAGCATTGATGCCAACTGTAAATCCTTTGTTCCAAGTTGGTCCAACTACATCCATTTCAATGAATTTGGTTTTAGAATAAAGCATACCTAAATTTTGAATTTGTATGTATCCTTTAAGGTTAGAAAATCCTAATTTAGAAATCTTATCATTGTTTACATTGTATCCAATTGAAACGTTTCTAACTTTAATGAAAGAGCCATCAACAAAACCTAATGCAGGAAAATAATTGTCTTGTGAAGCACCACCTGCGTTAAATATTGGTTTTTGGTATTCAGCATTTGTGTTCGTTTCTGAATAATAGTTTATATTTCTTTGAACACTTCTTGCTGCTTGGCCTTCTCCGCCAAAGTTGTACAAGTATTTCAACCTTCCATATAAAAATATTGAAAACTCAAATTCTTTGTAAGAAAGTGTGTTGGTTAAACCCAAAACCCAACGTGGTCTTGTGTTTCCAATAATTGTACGGTCATTATTTGGATCAATTTTGTTATCACCATTTAAGTCTGCAACTCTTACGTTACCAGGATAAAAAGCGTTGCCATTAGCGTTAAACTTGGCATATTCTGCTGCATCACTTTTCTGCCAAATGCCAACAGACTTATAACCGTAAATTACACCAATAGGATTATCGATGAACCAGTTGTTGTTGATATCATTTTGTTTACCATTTGATAAGGTAACGATGCGTTCTTTCTGCCAAGAAGCATTCAAAGTGCTTGTCCAATTGAAATTCCTATTTTTAATATTTACCGTAGTTAAACTAAAATCTACCCCTTTGTTAGCCGTTTCACCAATATTTTGGAAAGTGCTGGTGTATCCAGTTACACTTGGAATATTTCTCTGCATAAGTAGATCATTGGTGGTTGATGTGTACACATCAATGGTACCAGAAACTCTACTTTTAAACAATTGAAAATCTAAGCCTGCATTGTATTGTGTTGTTTTTTCCCAACCTAAACTTTGGTTGGCAGAAACAGAGCTTGGAATGGCTCCAGCAGTATTTGAAGAGTTAAATGGATAGAAAAGAGATAAAATAGCCCCTTGAGTTGCATAAGGATTGATTGCAGAGTTACCTGTAACACCCGCACCCAATCTAAATTTCAATTCATTAACCCATGATAATTTCATGAATTTTTCTTTATCAATTCTCCAAGCTAAGGCTGCTGATGGGAATAATGAATATTTTTTTCCTTCAGCAAGTTGTGATGCACCATCCTGACGAGCTGAAACGGTTAATAAATATCTATCCTTGTAAGTGTAGTTCAAACGAGCCATATAAGAAAGCAATTGTCTTTCTACAAGATCTGATCTGGTACTCAACTGTCCCGTAACCGTTCCACTTGTAAGTGCATTCCATTTTTGTGCAGCAAATGGTATACCATTACCAGTAATACTGTTTGTATTAAATGTATAGGCTGTCTGACTTTGCAATAAGGTTAGTCCAAAAGTATGGTTTCCTACAGACTTATCGTAATACAGCAAGTTGTCTAATGTATATGAAAAAGTCTGGCTTTTGGTTAAAGAGGCAAAGCTAGTGCTACCACCATTTGCTACAGAGTTTGCATCAACATAAACGCCAGCACTGTTGTAAGAGATATCTGGACCAAAATTCAAGCGGTATTTAAGTCCTTTTAATGCTGGTAATAAACTACCGAAGTTTACTTGTGCATTTAAGCTACCAAAAGCTCTGAAAGTAGTTCTTTCGTCAATATTGTACTCCCACTCGTTGACAATATTTTTAACGGCAGCATCACCACCGGGGAAAAGAATTCTTTTCCCTGCAGAATCATAAGGAACTGCATAAGGGAATAGAGATCTTGCAGATTCATATAAGCCACCAGAAGGGCTACCGATAGTAGCTACTCCAAATCCAGATTGGCCAAATTGTTGTTTGCTGTAATTTATATTGATGTTGTTTCCTATAGACAACCATTTTGTAGCAGAAATATCCACATTCGCTTTAGCGGTATATCTTTCAAAAGATTGACCTTTGATGGTTCCGTTGTTGTTTAAGTAACCAAAAGAGGCATACGCTTTAACTTTATCAGATCCACCACTAACACTTACCACATTATCAGCGGTAATTGAATTTTGTTTTACAATTCCAGACCAATCTGTAGTAGCAACCTTGCTACCATCCCAAGTTCCAGAAGCCCATCCTTTTGCGATATTAGCCCAAGCAAAAGGGTCTGCTGATGCAGCAAAAAATGTTCTATCGGTTGCAATAGTAGGTTGATCTCCTCTAGGGTAAGTGCTCAAACCAGTAGTTTGATTCAATCCAGAGTAATAATAAGCCCAACGTTTGTAGGTGATGTATTCAGCGGCATCAAACATTTGTCTATTGTCTTCAATATTTTCTGAAGTAAAAGCATGGAAAAAAGTTACAGTAGTTTTTCCTGCTTTTCCTTGTTTTGTGGTAACGATAACAACACCATTAGCACCTCTAGATCCGAAGATAGCTGTAGCAGAAGCATCTTTTAATACATCAATAGATTCGATATCATTAGGGTTGATATTATCAATACCGCCAGTAATTAAAGGGATACCGTCTACTACAAATAGGGGAGAGTTTGATGCGGTAAGAGAGCGCACACCACGGATGTTGATAGATCCAACCTGACCAGGGCGTTCGTTAGAAGAGATATCAACACCAGCAACTTTACCTTGCATTGCTTGTACGGCGTTGTTAACAGGTCTAGATCTGATGTCTTTTGAGTTGATGCCAGAAACTGCACCAGTAAGATCTTTCTTTTTAACAGTGGCATAACCTACAACCACAACTTCGTCTAAACCCTTGGTGTCAATAGCAAGTACTACATCAAGTGTTGTTGTTGAAGCGGAGTAGTTAACAGATTGGGTTGCATAGCCGGTGAAGCTGATGCTTAATGTACCCTTAGTTTTGACAGTAAGTTTGTACTTTCCATTAGCATCGGTGATTGTAGCAGCATTTGAGTTTTTATCCTCAACAACTACACCTTGTAAAAAGTCGCCTTTTTCACTAGTAACAGTACCTTCAATAACATGGGCGTCAGCTTTTTGTGCATATGATATTTGCACTGAGCAGACCAAAAAGAGGGCAAATGCGATGAGCAATCGCATAAATGGCAAACACGTTTGATTCATGTTTTGTTTTGTTTTGGTTGTAAATAAATAGATGTTAAATCGTTGAAAAATGTATAAATATATACTTATCAGGCTTAGAAAAATTAATGAATAATTAACAAATCAACAAGCGAATGCTATTGAGCAAGAGGGATAATCTATGGAATAACAATCGTTTGAATTATGAATATATAAATTTTTGAGATAAAATTTTAGTAAAACGTTAGTATATTTCTACGCAATCGTTCCCGTAGAATATGTATAATTATGTTGCCACGAATGCACAAATGGTTTTTGTTTTGCCACGAATGCACGAATGTTTTTTAATAGGCCACGAATACACGAATTTTATTTGCCACGTATGCACTATTTTTTTATTTGCCACGAATGCACGAATGGTTCTTTGCTGCCCCGAATGCACGAATGGTTTTTTTGCCACGAATGCACGAATGATTTTTTAGGATTGCTTATTATTTAAACATTTGAATTTTTATTCGTGCATTAGTGGCAAGAAATAAACATTTGTGCATTAGTGGCAACAGATTTGTGCATTCGTGGCTCCAAAAAGTATATATAATCAATAGGTTTTGGTTTAAAACTTGATTGTGTAACCTAAAAACCTACCTAATAAACCTATTTTTTTATATTTATTCAGACTTATTATTTCAACTTTATGCCGCTAGATCAAATTTAACCCTTCCAATTTTGCTGACTTATGGAAAGCACCTTTTTTAATTCATTTTACTATTAATGTAGTTTTATGTTGATTTCCTTACGCTTGAAGTTTATATCTTTTTTTATATTACTCTCTGCTGTTTTTAACGAATCTTATTCACAAACCTTTTCCCCATCAGTTATTGCCGCAGCCGGTGATGTTTATATCAATAGTCAGGGAAGTTTGTCTGTAACAATTGGCGAAATGTCGGCCGTAGAAACATTCCAAAATGTAGGAGCCAATTTGATTATCAACCAAGGTTTCCAGCAGACTTACGAAAACAAAACTGTCCCTTTAAAATTTATCTCTTTTGTTGCCAAACGGATGGGCAAAGAAATACCTATCTCTTGGAAAGTAGCTGAAGCAATCAATATTGCAGGTTTTGATTTAGAACGTTCTTTTGATGGAACATCTTTTTCTTTGCTCAACAATAAGGCTATTGGAAATTCAAATGAATACAGTTTTAAAGACAATCACCCTCAAAAAGCTTGGTACCGTGTAAAAGTGAATGAAGCAGATGGAAGTTCATGGTACTCTTGGATTGAATCTGTGAATGCGTTGCCTTTGAATGTAAACATCTACCCCAATCCAACCGC
>CAMBYC010000079.1 GCA_945871875.1 Sphingobacterium thalpophilum | reverse complement strand
TCAATTTTATGGGTAAGCAACTTCTGGTGTAAATTTCTATTAACCGTTAAGAAAAAATCTTCTGTACCACAATCTATTACCAGTTTGATTTTA
Source organism: Sphingobacterium thalpophilum (assembly GCA_945871875.1). Classification (GTDB taxonomy): domain Bacteria; phylum Bacteroidota; class Bacteroidia; order Chitinophagales; family Chitinophagaceae; genus Pollutibacter. Next base: position 15,175 of record CAMBYC010000079.1, on the reverse strand, counting down.
CCTCTCCAACTTGAATCTGAAATATTTATCACCGTATTGTTTGCCCAGTTCTCTGGATATTCTTCAATTGTACCCAACGATTTTTTTATGTTCCAATTGTTAGGAAAAGGCCTAAAATCAACCCCGCCAGAAATACTTCCCGCTGCACCAAATATTTCACTGTGCCTAATGGCTAAATACATACTTCCATGGCCTCCCATACTCAATCCAGTTATAGCTCTTCCCGTTTTATTTTGAATTGTTTTATAATGACTATCAATGTAAGCTACTAAGTCTTTGGTGATGAAACTTTCATAACGAATTGTAGAATCTACAGGACTATCAAAATACCAACTTCCATAACCTCCATCTGGACAAACCAGTATAATATTCAATTGATCAACCGATTCCAACAATTGCGGTGCATCATTTAACCATTGGTTTTGATTGCCACTGAAACCATGCAACATGTAAACTGCTGGATAGTTTTTTTCTGAATTTTTATAATTAGTTGGCTTAATTACAACAACAGGAACTTGCTTTTTCATCAAGTTGCTGTATACTGAAATGGAATCAACAGTTCCAGCATTTGCTGAATTTAGAATAATCCAATAAATAAAAACCAAGAGCAATTGTTTCATTTTGTTGACATTAAAATTGATTAAAAGAAAACAGGCAACTTTAAAAGGTTGCCTGTTTAAATATCCTAAATATTTCAGTGATGAATTGAATTATTTTTTAGCTTCTCTTCTGATAACATTTAATGCACCACCAGCTTTGAACCACTCAATTTGTTGTTCATTGTAAGTATGGTTAACAACAATATTGTCTGAGCTTCCGTCTTTATGGTTAGCAACCACAGTTAATGGAACACCGGTAGTAAAATGATCCAATCCAACAATATCAAAGTTATCGTCTTCTTGAATTTTATCGTAATCGGCTTTGTTTGCAAATGTTAAAGCCAACATACCTTGTTTTTTAAGGTTTGTTTCGTGGATACGAGCAAAACTTCTTACTAAAATTGCTCTAACACCAAGATGACGAGGTTCCATTGCAGCGTGTTCGCGGCTAGATCCTTCACCATAGTTTTCGTCTCCTACAACCACAGAACCTATTCCAGCTGCTTTATAAGCACGTTGTGTGCCTGGAACAGTTCCATATTCTCCTGTTAGTTGATTTTTAACGTTGTCGGTTTTTTCATTGAAGAAGTTAACCGCACCAATCAACATATTATTAGAAATATTATCAAGGTGTCCGCGGAATTTCAACCATGGACCCGCCATTGAAATATGATCTGTTGTACATTTTCCTTTTGCTTTAATCAAAAGTTTTAAACCTTTAATATCGGTTCCTTCCCAACCTGCAAATGGCTCAAGCAATTGCAAACGCTTTGAATCTACATCTACCAAAACTTGCAAATGGCTTCCGTTAGCTGCTGGTTCTTGATAACCTGCATCTTCAACATCAAATCCTTTTGGAGGCAATTCAAATCCTGTTGGTTCGTTAAGTGTTACATTTTCTCCAGCTGCATTTGTTAATGTATCTGTTAGCGGATTGAATGCAATCGATCCTGCAATTGCCATAGCGGTAACAATTTCAGGAGACGCAACAAATGCGTGTGTGCTTGCCAATCCATCATTGCGCTTTGCAAAGTTTCTATTGAAAGAAGTAATGATTGTGTTTTTTCTGCTTGGATCGTCTATATGACGAGCCCATTGACCAATACAAGGTCCACAAGCATTTGCCAAAACTACACCACCCACATTTTCAAATTCTTTAATGAATCCGTCTCTCTCAATGGTAAATCTTACCAACTCAGATCCTGGAGTTATTGTAAATTCTGAGTTTGCTGTTAAACCTTGACTCACTGCATCTTTTACGATAGAAGCACTTCTGCTGATGTCTTCATAAGATGAGTTTGTACAACTTCCGATTAACGCAACTTCCAATTTTGCAGGCCATCCGTTTGCTTCAATTGCAGCTTTCATTTGAGAAATTGGAGTAGCCAAATCTGGTGTAAATGGTCCGTTTACATAAGGCTCTAATTCACTAAGATTCAATTCAAGCACTTCGTCATAATATGCAGCTGGATTGCTATAAACATCTGCATCTGGACGAAGATGTTCCATTACTTCATCTGCTAAAGCAGCTACTTCTGCTCTAGATGTTGCTTTTAAGTAAGCACTCATCTTTTCATCATAACCGAAAATAGAACAAGTTGCACCAATTTCTGCACCCATATTACAGATGGTTGCCTTACCTGTAGCACTTAAACTATCGGCACCTTCGCCAAAATATTCAACAATAGCTCCGGTTCCACCTTTAACGGTAAGTTTTCCAGCTACCCAAAGAATAATATCTTTCGCTGATGTCCAACCGCTCATCTTGCCAGTTAGTTTTACACCAATCAATTTAGGCATTTTCAATTCCCATGGCAATCCTGCCATTACGTCAACCGCGTCAGCACCTCCAACTCCAATCGCAACCATACCCAATCCACCTGCATTAGGTGTGTGAGAATCGGTACCAATCATCATTCCACCTGGGAAAGCATAGTTCTCTAAAACAACTTGGTGAATAATTCCTGCTCCAGCTTTCCAAAAACCAATACCATATTTATTAGAAATAGAAGCCAAGAAATCATACACTTCTTTATTGGTATCCTTTGCAATTTGTAAATCTGCAACTGCTCCAGTTTTTGCTTGTATCAAGTGATCACAATGCACAGTAGATGGAACGGCAACTTTTTCTCTTCCGCAAGTCATAAATTGCAACAATGCCATTTGAGCAGTCGCATCTTGCATTGCTACGCGGTCTGGTGCAAAGTCAACATAATCTTTACCTCTGCTGAAAGCCTGTGTTGTAGGGTTGTATAAATGACTGTACAAGATTTTTTCTGATAATGTAAGTGGTCTTCCTACCAAAGTTCTTGCTTGGCTAACTTTTTCCGGTAATTCTGCGTACAATTTTTTGATAAGATCAAGATCAAAAACCATAATTATGATGATTTAATGTTATAAAACAGATAGTCTTTAAGAAAGTACGCGAATTTAACAAAATCTGTGCGTGATGCCAACAATCTATTGTAAATTTCAAAAATGTTTACTTAAATTTGATATTATGGAACAATTTCGTCAATTTGTTGAAAGTCACGTCTTCGGTGTTTGCACATGGATGGGTGATAAGATGGGAGTTTCTAGCTCAACCATCCGCAAATATTTCATCTATGTTTCTTGTTTAACCGTTGGTTCCCCAGTTGTTATCTATCTTTTTTTAGCTTTTTGGCTTAATATTAAAGCCTATATCCAAAATGCAAGAAGAAATCCTTTAAGGCATCTCTAGTTTTTAAAATTGTTTTATCAAACACTAGATTACAGCCGCTCTTATTCTTAATAAATCTACCAACAACTTTTCTAGTAAATCTAATCGCAACATATTGGCACCATCACTTAATGCTTTTGCCGGATTGGGATGTGTTTCTATAAACAAACCATCTGCACCCGTTGCTATTGCTGCTTTTGCAATGGTTCCGATTAATGATGGATTTCCTCCTGTAACTCCAGAAGTTTGATTGGGTTGCTGCAATGAATGTGTACAATCCATTACCACCGGCGTTCCGTGCTCTTTCATCCAAGGAATGTTTCTATAATCTACCACCAAATCTTGATAACCAAATGTATTGCCTCTTTCAGTTAATAAAACTTTATGGTTTCCTGCTATATTGATTTTTTCTACTGCAAACTTCATAGATGAGCCACTTAAAAACTGACCCTTTTTTACATTCACAATCTTCCCAGTGGCTGCAGCAGCGTTTAATAATTCGGTTTGTCTACACAAAAATGCCGGAATCTGTAATATGTCTAAATATTCAGCAGCCATTGCTGCTTCAGTTTCTGAATGTATATCTGATGTAACCGGTAATCCTAATGCTTTGCCTGCATTTTGTAAGATGGATAAAGCTTTCTCATCTCCAACACCTGTAAATGAATTTGCGGAAGTTCTATTGGCTTTGCGATAAGATGCTTTTAGTACATAAGGTATTCCCAAATTCTTGCATATTCCCGCCACTTTTTCTCCTATTTCCATCACTATTTCTTCGCTTTCAACCACACATGGACCTGCTATTAAAAAGAAATTGTTGGCATCGTATTGCTGTTTGCTGAATAAATCTGTTAAAAATGGATTCATATTGTTAAAATATACTGCAAATATCTACCATTAATTCTTAATATTTACTTTTGCAGCAAATCGATTGATTAACAAGTTGTTTTATTGTTTCAATAACCCACAATCAAATCAATTGATATTATCATTATGATGTTGAAAATGAAGTGTATCCAGATTTTTAGCCTTTTTTTATTCTTATCAAATTGCTTAATTGCTCAAACCTTAATTCCTTATCGTGTAGAATTGCAACGCAAAGACGGATACAAAATCATCTTTAACATGCAACGCAAAACAATTAAGGGGAAAGAAGAATGGACCATCCTTAATGCTAGTGAAAGATTAAAAGTAGATGTTATCAACCGCAATAAAGATAGTTTTTTTGTAGAAATGCCTTTTTTTGATTCTAGAATGCGTTTATGCCTGCAAAACGACAATAGTTTTACGGGTAATTGGATTAAAGGAACGGCTGGTGCAGATTTACAAATTCCAATTGTAGCCACTCCTTACCAAACTTATCGTTTTAAACCTTTAAAAGGCAACGCTACTCGCAAGGTTAATGGTAGATTTGATGCCTCTTTTGTTGATGCTGACGGAATAATTAAAAATGCTGTTGCTGAATTTTCTCAAAAAGGAAATCGTGTAACAGGCACCTTCTTAAACCCCGATGGCGATTACAGATTTCTTGAGGGCATCGTAACCGGCGACTCTCTAATGCTTTCTTGTTTTGATGGTAGCCATGCCTATTATTTTGGTGCCACTGTTAAACCCGATGGTAAAATCATCAATGGCTTGTTTGTTGCCGGTGCCACATTCAAACAAAACTGGTCTGCTGTTCCTAATGCTAAAGTTGAATTGGTTGAAGATGATGTTATGGTTTTTGTTAAGCCTGGTCAAAATCGCTTGAATTTTAAATTCCCCGATTTGGATTCTGTAATGGTTTCTATTAATGATGAGCGCTTTAAAAACAAAGTGGTTGTTATTCAATTGATGGGTTCTTGGTGCCCCAATTGCATGGATGAAACTGCATTTTTAAGCAATTATTATAAACAGAATAAAAGTCGTGGCGTTGAGGTTATTGGTTTGTCTTACGAATATACTACCGATTTTAAACGCTCCGAGAAGTTATTGAGGAAGTTCCAAAAGCGTTATAATGTTGAATATCCAATTTTAAATACCGGCGTAACCAGTGGCGATTCTCTTCGTACGGAAAAAACATTACCACAATTAACTCCTATTAAAGCATTTCCTACAACATTGTATATCGGAAAAGATGGAACCATTAGAGAAATTCATCCTGGTTTTTCTGGACCAGCAACAGGGATCCATTACACCAAGTTTTGTGCAAATTTTGAAAAAACGATTGCCAAATTGCTGAATGAATAATTTATTTGATTTGCTTTTTTAAGGTTTCAACAGTTCTACTATTTGTTCCAAGAAAAGTTTGTCGGTTTCGTCGTAGTGACTTAAATATTCACTATCTGCGTCTAAAACGCCCCAAATTTTTCCATCATGAAACAATGGTACAACAATTTCAGATTTTGAAAAGCTGCTACAGGAAATATGCCCAGGAAATTGTTCCACATCTTGCACAATTAATGTTTTTTCAAGATCCCAAGCACTTCCACAAACACCTTTTCCTTTTTTGATGCGGGTACAAGCAACCGGACCTTGAAATGGACCAAGCACCAACTCGTTGTTTTTTACCAAATAAAATCCAATCCACCACCAATTGAATTGCTCTTTTAATGCAGCTGCCACATTGGCAAGATTTGCGATTGTGTCGTTTTCTCCTTCCAATAATCCTTTTATTTGAGGCAATAAAGTTTCATATTGTGTTGATTTATCGCCGCTAATGATGTAAAGATCTTCTGCCATAAAAAAGAGTTTAGTCAACAAAAATAAAATTTGTACTTTAATATTCGTTTATAATTTATTAAATTTATAAATCAACATAAATCGAATGATTGTAGCTATTGGAGAATTGTTGGCAGATTGCATAACAACAAGGTTTGTGAAAGATTTGAGTAAAGCAAATAAGTTTAAAATATTTCAAGGTGGAAGTCCTTCTAATGTTGCGGCAAATTTGCAATGGTTGGGCAATGATGTAGCATTGGTTTCTTGTGTAGGAAATGATGGTATCGGAAAAATGTTGATTAAAGCAGTTAAAAAAACTGGACTAAATACCGATTTTATTCAAGTTTCTGAAGAAATGCCGAGCAGTTTGGTGATGGTAGCAAGAAGCAAAGGCACTCCAGATTTTATTCCTTATAGAATGGCAGATCGAATGATTTCCGAAGTTGATAACAATCTATTGGAAAAATCAACTATTGTGCACAGTTGTGCATTCGCAATGAGCAAAGAACCCGCAAGAACCAGCATTTTAAACGCCTTCAAATTTGCATACACCAACAACAAACAAGTATCAGTAGATTGGAATTTCGCTCCCTCTGTTTGGGGAAAAGATGATGGATTCGAAATCTTTAATGCTATTATCGAATTGAATCCTTTAATGAAATTTAGCTTAGACGATATCGAGCGCTTTTGCAGAAAAATAATGAACGTTGAAGAAGCTAAATCTTTCTTAGATCAATATTCCTCGAAGTTGATTTGTTTAACTTTAGGCAAAGATGGTGTTTGGTATAAAGGAATCGAAAACAATTGGTTCTATTTGCCAGCAAATGAAGTTACATCTGTAAAAGATACTACTGGAGCCGGAGATGCTTTTTGGTCGGGCGTTTTATCGGCTTTCTCAAAAAACAAAGACCTCCATGTTTGTATCCAGGAAGGTCTTAATGTTGCTGCACAGAAAGTGTCTAAAATGGGTGCGTTATATGCGTAAATAATATAAAATCAATCTATTTCATATTGTCCATATTGAACATATTGTTTTCCTCTTTATCTTTTTTCCTAATTCCAAAATTATAGCGAAGATTAAGCCCAAACCTTCTGGTATCACCATTTCTGTAACCATTGGTTTTTACATTTCCTTGTGCCAATACAAAATTGTTGTTTAAAGTGTATAAAGCATCATTTATACTTGCTGTTACAGACAATTTGTTTTTTAAGAACTTTTGGGTAATGCTGAAGTTCAATGAACTCAAAGTGCTAAGTTCATAAAACTGGTATTGGCCATTAAACCTTATAAAACCATTCATCACCAACTGCGTTGTCTTTGTTAATTTATAGGTATGAAATGTAAAGGCTGTCCAACTACCCCGCTTAAATGCCAATGGACTATTTGCATAAGTACCATTGTAAAAATTATGATTGTATTGCGATCCTGCAACAAAGAAATATTTTTTACCAGGGGGAATGCCCAACACAAAGCGGAAATAGGTTTCTTTGTTTTTTCCTAGATTGTCATAAGTTCTAAATGTTACATTTTTATTGCTGTCGGATTGATATAAAACTTGGGTAAAAATATCTTTTGTATCATTGAAACCAATTGCAATTATAGGTTGATCATTTGCGGAGATATTGGCTTCATAATTTTGGGTAAACTGCGGTTTTAATGAAGGGTTGCCGGTTTCATAAACATATTGATCAACAATTTTAATTGAAGGATTTAGAAACTCATAACTCGGACGAGCAATGGTTTTACGATAAACCAAGTAGGTTTTAATGTCGAAATTTGCCACTTTAAAGAGTTGTCTGCTCAAATAAACATAAGGGAATGCATCAGTTCTGGCAATCTTAAAAGAAGTATCGTTTGGAAAGGTTTGTTTGCCATTCATATTGGTATTTTCAAACCTCACTCCGGTTTTTAAGATGAATTTTGAAAATGATTTGGAAACTTGAAAATAAGCAGCGTGTATATTTTCTTTGTAGCTGTATGCAGATGTTCTTAATACATCTTTATTCCAAATACCATTGATTTGTTTTCTGTAATCCGAATTGTTTTGGTACCATGTATTGGTAGATTTTAATCCCGTTTCAATGGTAATTTTGTGTTTTAATTTATAAACGATATTCGATTCTAACGATAAAAAATTAAATGTATTTTTTGATGTACCATCTCCAGGAAGCAAAAATAGTATGGGTTGGGTAAATGAAGTAATGTAATCTTGTTGGTTATTGTTTGGAGCATAACTGTAAGAGACATCTGTATTCCATTCAGATCCGATAGAATCTATTTTATATTTTAATCCAACTTCTTGAGTAATATTCGCACTTTTTCCAATGTTGTGAATATTGTTTCCGTTTGATGAAAACACTTGACCATTACTTGTTTTTGAAATTTGAGATGGTACTACATTACTACTTTTACCGTTATTAAATGTAGTTCTAGAATCGTAACTGATTTCCCATTTTTTTGTAAGTTGATAATTCATTCCGAAACCTACATAGATACTATTGCCTAGATTGCGGGATAGAGAATTTTGGTTAAGTATTGTATCTAGCGACAACTGTCGGTATGTTTTGGTTTGATTGTAACCATCGTTATTGCTAGCTTGAAAATTCAGATAAGTGGTTAAATCGCCGTTGCTGTTGTTAAGATTAAATCCTGCAAATTGATTGCCATAAACCCCTTGGTTCATTCCCATGGTGGTGCTACCGGTTAGTCCCAGTTTTACATGTTTTTTCAAAAGCACGTTAACAATTCCACCACCACCTGAAGCATCATATTTAGCGGAGGGTGTGCGAATGATTTCAATGCTGGCAATAGATCCGGGAGGTAAACTCTTTAAAAGCGAGGCTACATCTGCATTGCTCATCCTTTGTTGTCTTCCATTTATGTAGATTGTTGCAGGAGTAGTACTGCTTAGGTAGATATTTCCATCAGGGTCTACAAAAAGTCCGGGTATTTTCTCCATAATCTCATACGCATTGGTAGAGCTATTGGCAAGCACTTCAGGATCTACAATGGTTTTATCGTCTTCTTGCCTCAACAAAGGTTTTCGTGCTACGATTTCAATGGTTTGTAGATTTCCAGAAACAGGAGTAAGTATAAATTGAAATGATTTTCCACTACTATCAATATTTATCGTTTGTTTTAGTGTTTGATAATTGACAGATTGCATTGTAATTGTATATTTTCCAAAGCGAGGGATAACAACAAGACATTTACCGGTACTATCGGTAACTTTTTGAATGCGATTGAGGGTATCTTTTTCAGGCGTCAATTTAATAGAAGCATAAGGAATGGCTTCTTTATTTTGATTTATAAGATTGATTACTGTTGTTTTCTGTTGTGCGATTCCTGAAAATGGTGTTGTTAAAAGTCCACTGGTACAGATTAACAAGATAATTGAACGAAGATATTTATTCATTAAAAGTTTGTGCTCTTTAAAGATTGATTTAATAATACAAATTAAAATTCTTAATGTTTTACATTTGTAAAAATACTCCAAAAGAGTTAGAAAATATGGATTGCTAGCTCAGTTGGTTTAGAGCACTACTTTGACAGAGTAGGGGTCACTGGTTCGAATCCAGTGCAATCCACAGATATTAATTATTAATTAGGAGTTTAGAATCAGTTATCAGGGATATCTAATTCCTGATTCTAAATTCCTAATTCCTAATTCATTTTGTACTTTTTTTTTCTTTTATAAAATAAGGGCGGTATTTTTTTGATGAAGGGTTCATTGGCCCTTCGAGATTAAGGATTTTTATGTTGCGAAAATCAACAGGCTGACCTTCACTTTGCAATGCTATAAAACCTTCTTTTAATAGTTTTCCATCAAGTTTGATTGTAGGATCGAAATTTTCAACCACACCGCCACCAATTTGAGGTTTTGAATAGCACAGAACAGTGTCTCCATTAATGATATGCTTTATAAGTGAATCACCCAAAACAATGATTTCTCCCTTTACCCATTGTTCGCCATTGTATGTTTTAGATGTGGAATTGATACAATGCCTTGCGTCAATTTTGCCATTAAAAACAACATCTGTTCCTGGAGAGCACATATTTCCTGTTGGCCTTGGTGATCCGTTATCTAAACCTGCCAATAATTGAAATTCAATGGAAATTGGCCAATTTTGATCACGGGGCATTGTATGTGGATCTTGTGAATGAAACATGACGCCACTGTTTTTTATGGTATATAACGGAGCATCTTTTCGCCATTCCCCTAAAAACCGATATTCAAAAGTTAAATGATAATAAGCATAGGGTTGTTTATAATACAAATGACCAAACTGTTCATTAAATACATCATATTGGTCGTACCTAACTTGTATTACGTTATCTTCTACCCGAAAAGTTTTTCCGTAATTTTCGCCTACTTCATGGTGATTGATTTTCGCCGTCCAACCATTTAAATTTTTGCCATTGAATAAGGTTTTCCAATCTTTTTCATCTGGATGTTGTTGTGCAACTAGATTAAGATTACAACATAATACAAATGCTAGGAAAGAACATTTTAAAGTGAGATGATTCATTTTGATGAGATTACGTTTTCAGACTACCAACCCAAATAGGTTACTAAATGGGGAATAAAAATTTTTACCAATATATTCTAAATGGCAAGGAATAATCTTTCCCACTTAGCCGAATGATTTAATTATTCACTTGTTTTACTTTTATTGTTTGCAAGTGAATGCATTTACACCTATAACTAAGATACAAAATTGGCTTTATTAGTAATCAAATATTTCAATGTTTTGATAGCGTTTCTACAGACGAATTATTGCTACAAATTAAACCCTGATTACGCATTAGAAGCAATTTTTCAAATTTTGGGCTAAAGCCAATTCATAATATTCATAAACCCCTAGCTGAAGCTGGGGGCTATTGAAAGAAGTCTTTTCAATTTTTCTAATGCGTAATTTGGATTAAAAAAAATCAAAGGAGATAATTCAATAACCCCCAGCCGAAGTTGGGGGTTATTAATTATTTTAAATTGGCAATATCCAAATTATTCTGTAAAATTTTTTACTTCAATTTTTTTAAAACAAAAGGTTTTTTAGATATTGTTCAAACAATTTGTTTTTCCCAATGTCTAATTTAAAACTTCCTCACCCCCGTATTTCCGCCACCGTTTAAGGTTAAATCGTGTGGCTGATTTGTTTTCCAATTTCCTCTGGTAAAGTCTGGAATATCAATAGATTTAGATCTGTTTGCTACTGATTTTTCGCTCAATAAACCAACTGCCGTCCATGATGCAGCGTCATAAACATCTTGATCTAAAGGCAAACCATTTCTCAAACAATCAATCAAACGCCAATCCATAATAAAATCCATACCACCATGGCCACCAACTTCTTTTGCAATTTCGCCAATATGTTTCACGATTGGTGGTGAATATTGTTCGTATAATTTTTTAAGTTCTTCGGGTTTTATCCAAGAATGTCCTAACGCAATTCTTTCTGGTGAAGGCCATTTTGATGCAGCTCCTTTTGTACCACTAATTAAATGAATTCTTGAATAGGGGCGAAGCGACGACACATCGTGCTGTATCATCATTGTTTTACCGTTTTTGGTTTTAACGGTAGTAGTATTCATATTTCCTCTATAATTTTTACCAACATATTCATTGAAAAATGAATCTTTACCCGCCATCTCTCTTGCCAAATTGCCCATGGTAAAATCGTTGGAACTTACACTTACCAAATAATCCATTAAATCACCTCTGTTGATGTTCATACATTGGGCAATAGGACCTAACCCGTGTGTTGGATATAAACTGCCGTTGCGTTTGGCATTTTCTTTCAAACGCCACATATCGGCATAAGCATTCTTATTGAAAAGCCAATCTTTGGTTAAATCGTGTATATATGAACCTTCCGCATGCACAAGTTCGCCAAACAAACCATTTCTGGTCATGTTTAGGGTTAACAATTCAAAGAAATCATAACAGCAGTTTTCTAGCATCATACAATGCTTTTTGGTTTTTTCTGATGTTTCAACAAGTTCCCAACATTGTTCCATCGTAACTGCAACGGGAACTTCTGTTGCTGCGTGTTTTCCATTTTTCATTGCATAAATAGCAATCGGAGCATGTAATGGCCAAGGTGTTGGCGTATATACCAAATCAATATTGTCGCTTTCACACAATGCTTTCCAACCTTCTTCTCCGCTGAAGGATTTTGCTTTCGGAAGATTTCTTTTCTCTAAAGTTTTTTGAGCTTTTTCAACCCTATCTGGATATTTATCACACAATGCCGTAATTTCTACGCCATCAATATAACTCAATCTTTCTACTGCGTCTGAACCTCTTTGTCCTAAACCAATTATACCAATTCTAACAACAGGAATTTTTGGTGCTGCAAAACCACACATATTTTGTGTAGATGGTTTTGTGTTTTGATTTAACTCAGATATGTTTTGTTGATCCCCGGCTTGTGTTTCCAATCCTGTTGCCATTGCACCTGCACCTAATGTTATGTTGCGTAAAAACTTCCTGCGATTTGAATCCATATTATTCGATTTGCGTATGGCTAATTTACGCTTTACCTTATAATTTTAACAAAATAATATTGTGTTTCACCCAATAAATTCAATCTGCCTTACAAATTGAACCAATAATTTAACTTGAACACCAGTGCCCTATTTTTATTTTGCATAAAGGGTGTAGTAAAATAATTGTCTGTATAAACAAGATACAAGTCGCTCATCGGTTTAAATCGCCATTGCATTCTTGAATTGATGTTAAAATTGTTGTTCTGGTTGTTGTATTGTAAAAAGGTTGTCCAAAACAAACTGTTCGAGAAATTTACTTCCACTCTCGGTGCAATCAACAATAAATTAGATGTTCCATAAGCACCAGGAAATTTTAATTTAGCTTGTTCAATAGATAGGTTGAAATTCACAAATGGTTGAATTCTGTAAGTAAATCCCACTTTCCATTGTAAAATTGTTCCATTATAAAACGCTCCTGAACCAAAATTAGCATTGTAAATAAACTTTTTCCTAATGTCAGACTCGTAAAAAACAGATGCATTGCTATAAATATATTTGCCAGGTGGCAAGGGATCTGCATTTGTAAATGGTGTATAGTACAACAAATTGGATTGATAATTTGAAGCTTGAATCATCAAAGTATTTGTTTTTTTGAAACTAATTGTGTAACTAAAATCAGTATTTCGCTCATTTAAAGTTCCATCTCTATTAAAAACAATATAATTTGAAGGTTCAAACTCATGTCTTATAATCTTTTTATCTATTGGAATTATTTTATAGGAGAGTTGACTGAACAAATGTCGAAAACCAACTCTAAACGTGGTATCAAACTTAGCATCATAGTTTTCAATACGTTGAACAAAACCCATATCTGTATAAAAGTTTTTCCCTATATCTGAAAAATCATTTATAATCGACAAGTTTCTATTTTGAAATTGCCATCCCAAGTTGATATAATTTCTTTCATTTGTGATTCCAGGTTTGAAGGACTGGTGAAACCCCGACCATACATTCCATTTTCCTTGTACATCAGAATAATTGTATTCTAACCCTGAATTTCTGCCATAAGCATCAAGTGGATCTTTGAAATTCCCCGAATTTCCAACAGCATTTCGATTGAGGAAATAGCCTTTTACCAATGAACGCTGAAATACCCGTCTGTTAAAACTTACTGCACTATAATTTTGTGCATCAAAATTGCCTTTTTTTAGGGTTTGCATATTCATCACCCCTATTCTTGTTTTCTTATCTAAATTGCCGCTCAACCTAAATCCGCCGGCAATCGGAATGGCTTTTCCTTCATTGTCTAACCCTATCTTTCTTGAATAGAATGGTCTAATCGGGTCGATACCATATTCTGAAAACAGATCGTTGTTTTCTAGAAAGAAAGTTCTTCTTTCTGGGAAAAATATATTGAATCTTGTAAGATTGGTTACTTGTTTATCTACCTCAACTTGTGAAAAGTCAGGATTCACTGTGATATCAAGGTTTAAGGAAGAAGTTACTGCAACTTTTGCATCAAATCCGCCGGAAAGTTTATTTGTAATGCCAGTTCCAGCTTCTTTATTTTGGTTAATTCCTCCTGTTAAATAGGGAATAAACGCAAGGTTTGTTCCAGGTTGTGGGGGAGGTTTATCCCAAATCAATGATCCCAAATACCCAAAATCATAAAACATAAAATTGGTGGGCATGTGCGTCCAACTGGAGTATTGATAATTTTTGATGTCAGTTCTTAGAAAATTTATTCCCCAAACTGTTTTTCCCGCTTCATAGCGCAAAGTTTTAAATGGAATGGCAATTTCCACAGTCCAATAAGTGCCCATTCGTTTGGTTTGAGATATCCATTTATTGTCCCAAGAAAAATTAGGCATATTTCCACTACTGCTGATCAAATCTTCAGATTGAACATTGTAAGGGTTTACGGAAAATACAAATCCATTGGTTTTAGCATTAACCGGATCCAATGCAATACTAATGGCATCACTATCAAAAAAGCCATTATCGCGTTTTAATGTTTGAATAACATAAGAACTGGTATCGTACATTTTTAAAAAGAAATACACAAACTGGTTGTCGTACAATGCTTTAATCTCGGTTTGTCTTTTTGCTTTTTGTTGATCACTAGGATATTTTTCCCAGAAATTGGTTGACGTTTCTGCTTGACTCCAACTAAGTTCATTATCCATTCCATCGATGATTATTTTTTCATTCGCTGGTTTGATATGTAGTTGATAAAGTTTTTGATAGTCTATTTTATCTTGTCCGAAAATACTGGTTTGTAAGGTTATAACAAAGAGGGAAAGGCGATAGAATTTTTTCACGATGCAAAAATCGCAATTCAAATTTAATTGTAGATATTAATTATTTGAATGGAAGTTATGAGTTATGAGTTATGAGTTATGAGTTATGAGTTATGAGTTATGAGTTATGAGTTATGAGTTATGAATTAAAATTTGGGACAATAAAATTAAAATATTTTCCATCTTTTATTAAATTAAATAAAACAAAAAACGACTTATGATTCCTAATTCCTAATTCATAATTCATAATTCATTAAGTCCGGTCTTCTATCATTAGTTCTCTGAATAGCTTGTTCCTGCCGCCATTCGTCAATTTTTTTAGGGTCGCCGCTTAGTAAAACTGCCGGCACTTTTTGTCCACGGAAATCAGCTGGGCGGGTGTAAA
>CAMBYC010000078.1 GCA_945871875.1 Sphingobacterium thalpophilum | reverse complement strand
TGATTTATTCCCAAAACACAAGAAGTTTCACAAGGTGCAGGGCAAATTCTACCAGTAAATTCTGGGAAATTATTGGTTGATGAAAGAATCTCATAAGCCTCTTTCCAACTTTGCCGATATACTGCATCATTAAACTCTGGAATTACATTGCCTAATGGGCACCCATTGTGACAAAATGGAATACCACAATTCATGCATCTTGCTGATTGTTGATTTAATTTTTCGTCAGTATATTTTCCGGTAAATTCTTTATAATTGTTTTTTCTCTCTTTTGCAGCAATTTTTAAAGGCAATTCCCTATTAAATTCCTGAAATCCTGTTGGTTTACCCATGTCTTCTAATTGTTAAAATAGTTTAAGTAGATGGAACTTCTTTTGCAATTTTTCTTGATAAAAGCACTTTTTTGTAGTCTTGCGGAAATACTTTTATAAAATGTTGAATTTGATTGTCAAAATCAGCCAAAATAAATTGAGCTACTGAACTTTGTGTACATTGATAGTGCTTTTCGATTAAATCCCTCAATTGAATACTACTTTCTTCATCTACAAGATCTAAATCTACCATATCTAAATTGCAATTGTCTACAAATTTTCCATTCAAATTATAAATATATGCAATACCGCCACTCATTCCAGCTGCAAAATTTCTGCCTGTTTCGCCTAAAATGACCACTGTTCCTCCGGTCATATATTCGCAACCATGGTCGCCAACTCCTTCCACAACAGCAGTAACCCCTGAATTTCGCACACAAAATCTTTCACCAGCTTTGCCTCTTATAAATGCAGAACCTGAAGTGCCTCCATAAAATGCAACATTGCCAATTATTATGTTTTGTTCAGGAACAAAACTGGATTTTTTATCTGGATAAACGATAAGTTCAGCCCCACTTAATCCTTTGCCAAAATAGTCGTTTGCATCTCCTTCAAGTTCTAAAAGAATTCCATTCGTATTGAATGCTCCAAAACTTTGTCCAGCAGTTCCTGTAAATTTAAAATGTAGTATGCCTTCTGGTAAACCCAACGCTCCGTATTTTTTTGTAATTTCATTTGAGAGAAGGGTGCCTGTTGTTCTGTCTGTATTTTTGATAAGAAAATCTGCTTTTACAAACTCTTTATTAAGAAGTGCTGGCTGTGCTTTCTGTAACAATTTCCAATCTAAAATATTTTCCATTCCATGGTCTTGCTCTTCTTGTTTATACAGTCCAGTATGCTGCGACGCTGGTTCTTTATAAAGTATTGGCGACAAATCAAGGTTTTTATATTTCCAATGGTGATCTGTAGATTTTACCATTAGGTTGTCTGACTGACCAACCATTTCATTGATGGTTTTGAATCCCATTTCCGCCATTAATTCTCTAAGTTCGCGTGTAAGAAATTTTATAAAATTGACTACATAATCCGCAGAACCATTGAATCTCTTCCTTAAATCGGGGTCTTGGGTTGCTACTCCAACTGGGCAAGTATTCAAATGGCATTTGCGCATCATAATACAACCTTCAACAACAAGAGCTGCTGTTGCTACTCCCCATTCTTCTGCACCTAAAAATGTTGCAATCAATAAATCTCTTCCGGTTCGCATTTGTCCGTCTGCTTGAACTACAACCCTTGAACGCAATTTGTTTTTTACTAGAGTTTGATGTGTTTCGGCAAGTCCAAGTTCCCAAGGTAAACCTGCATGTCTTATTGAACTTACAGGAGAAGCACCTGTTCCACCATCAGCACCAGCAACTAAAATAACATCTGCTTTTGCTTTTGCAACTCCTGCAGCTATTGTACCTACACCTGCTTTTGAAACCAATTTTACACTTATTCTGGCTGCTCTATTTGCATTTTTAAGGTCAAATATCAGTTGTGCCAAATCTTCTATCGAATAAATATCGTGGTGTGGGGGAGGGGAGATGAGTCCAACACCTGGTGTTGAATGTCTTACTTTTCCAATCCACTGATCTACTTTATAACCTGGCAATTGACCACCTTCTCCTGGTTTTGCACCTTGAGCCATTTTAATTTGAAGTTCATCGGCTTCGGTAAGGTACAAACTGGTAACGCCAAATCTTGCAGAAGCAACCTGTTTGATAGAAGAGCGCATAGAATCTCCATTTTGTAGAGGTTGATAGCGGTTATCATCTTCTCCGCCTTCGCCAGTATTGCTTTTGCCGCCTAAACGGTTCATAGCAATGGCTAGGGTAGTATGTGCTTCCCAAGATATGGAGCCAAAAGACATTGCTCCAGTTGCAAATCTTTTATAAATAGCTTCTGCAGGTTCTACTTCTTCAATAGAAATTGATGCACGGGTTCGTTTGAAATCCAATAAACTTCTTAATGTACATGCTTTTTCACCTTGATCGTTTATAAGTTTTGAATATTTTTTAAAGAGATGATAATCTGCTGTTCGAGTTGAATGTTGCAATAAATGAATGGTTTGCGGATTGAACAAGTGAAATTCACCCTTTCTTTTCCATTGATAAACGCCACCAACAGGCAACCTGTCTGCAGGAACTCCTTTTTTGCTGAAGGCCAATTGATGTTTAACCAATGCTTCTCTTGCAATTTCATCTAATCCCATACCTTCTATGCGAGAAATTGCTCCTGTAAAGTATGGATCTACAACTTCTTTGTTTAGTCCAATTATTTCAAAAATTTGTGCACCTTGATAGGATTGTAAGGTGGAAATACCCATTTTTGAAAACACTTTAAGTAAACCTTCGCAAACGGCTTTTGTATAATTGTATTTTAGCTGATCAGTTGTTAAAGTAGAAGATAGTTTTCCTTTCTCTTTCATATCTTCTATGGTGGAAAGTGCCAAATAGGGGTTAATAGCTGTTGCACCAAAACCAATAAGGCAGGCAAAATGATGCACTTCCCAAACATCTCCGGCCTCAACTACAATACCAACTTTTCCTCTTAATCCTTTTCTAATAAGGTGATGATGAACAGCTGATGTGGCTAGTAAAGACGGGATAGGAGCGTGGTCTGAATCTATAGCTCTATCTTGTAAAACCAATACTTCAAATCCATCATTAACTGCATCAACTGCATATCTACATAATCTCTCTAATGCTTTTTTTAGAGAACCAGGTTTACCATCAGCTCTAAAATAACATTGTAAAGATTTTGCTTGAAATATTCCTGTATCAATACTTCTAATTTTCTCTAATTCATAATTGCTAAGAACCGGATTTTTAAGTGCAACAGTGTGGCAAGCCAATGGGTCTTCTATTAAAAGATTTCCATAACTGCCAACAAAAGTTGCAAGCGACATAACAAGTTTTTCTCTTATTGGGTCTATTGGAGGATTTGTTACTTGTGCAAACAATTGTTTGAAATAGCTGCTAAGGTGTTGTGGTTGTTCGCTCAATACGGCCAACGGAATGTCAGCCCCCATTGAACCGATGGGTTCTTTACCATCGTTTGACATAGGGGCAATAATATTTTCAAGATCTTCTATTGAATAGCCAAAAGTTTTGTGGTATTTGAATACTTGATCTTCCCCGAGATTGGTAAACATAATACGGGGTTCTGGCAACTCGGTAAGTTTGATTTTATACTTATTGATCCAATCTGTATATGGTTTTTGACTACAGATAGATTGTTTAACTTCTTCATCACTAATAATTCTACCTTGTTCTAGGTCAACTACAAACATTTTTCCAGGTTGTAGTCTGCCTTTTTCTTTTATCAATTCAGGTTCTACAGGTAATGCACCCGTTTCGGAAGCCATTATTACTCGATCATCGTGTGTGATACAGTATCTTGAGGGTCTCAAACCATTTCTATCTAAGGTTGCTCCGATTATTTTTCCGTCAGTAAATGAAATAGATGCTGGACCGTCCCAAGGTTCCATAAACGAAGCATGAAATTCATAAAATGCTTTTTTTATGGGGTCCATCGCTTCATTTCCATCCCATGCTTCTGGGATAAGCATCATCATTACGTGAGGAAGAGATCTGCCAGTTAATGTTAGTAATTCTATTATATTATCAAGGGATGCAGAATCTGATTGTTCTCCATATATTATAGGAAGCAACATTTCCATTTCTTCATTTGAGAAAAAAGGGGATGTAAATCCATTTTCACTTGTACGGAGCCAATTTAGATTGCCTTGGAGTGTGTTGATTTCACCATTATGAGCAATATATCTAAATGGTTGTGCCAATTTCCAAGATGGGAATGTGTTGGTTGCAAAGCGAGAATGCACCAACCCGTAAGCACTTACCACTCTTTTATTGCTAAGGTCTGGAAAATATTGTCTTACTTGTAAAGAAGTTAATTGTCCTTTATAGACAACTGTTTTATACGATAGTGATGCGATATAAAAACCAATTGCATCTTTACGAACAGTATTGTTAATGAGGTGACTTGTATAATTTCTAAGAACAAAGAGTTTGCGTTCAAATGCCAATGGATCTGTAATATAATCTGGACAGGCTATAAAAACTTGTTCCATTACTGGTTCAACAGAAAGAGCTGTTGGACCAATACCTGTGGGATTTACGGGTACTTTCCTCCAATTTAAAATTTCTAATCCAATTTTTTCTGCTGCTCGAATAAAAATTTCTCTACATTCTTCTCTTAACTTCAATTCTTTAGGAAAGAAGATTACACCAACTGCATATTTTCCAAATGGAGGAAGATGGATTCCAGTTTTAAGACATTCCTCGAAAAAAAATTCGTGAGGCACTTGAATTTGAATTCCGGCACCATCTCCTGTATTGCTTTCACAACCACAAGCACCTCGATGCTCCATATTTTCCAAAATGGTAAGGGCATCAGAAACTATTTTATTGTTTTTATTGCTTTTTATGTTTGCTACAAAGCCAATTCCACAAGAATCTCTTTCAAAAACCGAACGATACAAACCTTTATTAGCAGTCATCCCACATTGTTTTAGATAAACTTCAAAAAAAATTATGTTTTATTGATGATATTCTAATAAAACACAATAGTTGTTGTGTAAAATTACGGTAAATGAGTGAAAATAGTATCAAAAATTTAATGAAAGGGAATTTTTTTTGAAAATTTTGAAAACTCCTAAGAATTATGATATGAATTATGAATTATGAATTAATTTTTACACACTAAACTATTTATCGACTGGTATTTTAAATAATATTTTCTAATCACTTATCACTTATCACTTACTACTTATATCAAATAACCATATAACGTATCGTCCTTATTAATTTCTTTGAAATCTACTTGATTGAAATGCATATTTTCAATCAAATTTTGGTAATCTTTTGATTGGTGGAGTTCTATGCCAACAATTGCTGGCCCTGAAGTTTTATTGGTTTTCTGTGTATATTCAAACCTGGTAATGTCGTCATGAGGACCTAAAACATTGTTAACAAATTCTTTTAGGGCACCAGGACGTTGGGCAAAGTTGATTAAAAAATAGTGCTTTAGGCCTTCAAATTGTAAAGAACGTTCTTTGATTTCGGGCATTCGGTCTATGTCGTTGTTGCTGCCACTTACTATGCAAACCACTTTTTTGCCTTTTATAAAATCTGCATAATGATCTAATGCTGCAATTGATAAAGCTCCTGCTGGTTCTACAACAATAGCTTCTTCGTTATAAAGTTTTAGAATAGTTGAACAAATTTTTCCTTCTGGAACCAATTCAATTTCATCTATAACGGAAGAGCAAATTGAATAAGTTAAATCACCAACACGTTTTACAGCGGCACCATCTACAAATGGATCTATTTTGGGTAATAAAACAGGATGACCAGCTTTAAAAGCTTCTTTCATTGAAGGTGCTCCTTCTGGTTCAACGCCAATGATGTGTGTGGCTGGCGAAAATGTTTTAAATGCCAAGCCAACACCTGATGCTAAGCCGCCGCCGCCAACTGGCAAAATCAAAACCTCTACATCATTCATCTCTTCTATAATTTCCAACCCAACAGTTGCCTGCCCTTCAATAATCCTTATGTTTTCAAAAGGTGGTATAAAGGTCATTTTATGTTGTTGGGTATAGGCTCTTGCTGCAATTGCACAATCATCAAATGTATCTCCAACCAGTTGAATTTCAACTGCATCCTCACCAAACATTCGTGTTTGTTTGATTTTTTGTTTGGAGGTTATTACGGGCATGAAAACCACACCTTTAATTTTCATCTTGTTGCAACTGTATGCAAATCCTTGAGCATGATTTCCGGCACTTGCTGTTACAGCACCATTTATCAACAGTTCGGGAGGTAAAGTGCTTAACATGTTATAAGCACCACGCAATTTGTAAGAGCGAACAATTTGAAGATCTTCTCTTTTGAGAAAAATTTCACATTGGTATTTTTTTGACAGATTTCTATTGTAAGTAATTGGCGTTTTTGTAGCCACTTTTCTTACCCTTTCCAAAGCTGCCATAAAATCTATTCCTAACTCTTGCAAACGCTGCGTGGTGCTTTCAAATACCATATTAATTTATTTTGGCTGGTTTTCTGGACGCAAACTTCTAACTGTTTTGCCAGCTTGCCAAAGTTCACTATCCCTTAATTCTGTCAATTCAACCTCAAGTTTTTCGCGATAATCTGCTTTGCTGTTGCTGTCAATGCTACGTTGACTCTCATTTCCAGCTGCAACACTTTCATAAAGTTCGGTAAAAACTGGTAAAGTTGCATCACGGAATTTTTTCCACCAGTCTAACGCACCTCTTTGTGCAGTTGTAGAGCAGTTTGCATACATCCAATCCATTCCATTTTCAGCAACCAATGGCATAAGAGATTGTGTTAATTCTTCAACCGTTTCGTTAAATGCTTCTGATGGGCTATGTCCTTTATCACGCAAAACTTGGAATTGAGCTGCAAATATACCTTGAATAGCGCCCATAAGTGTACCTCTTTCTCCTGTTAAATCACTATACACCTCTTTTTGGAAATTTGTTTCAAACAAATAGCCACTACCAATTGCAATTCCTAATGCAACAACACGGTCAAATGCTTTGCCGGTTGCATCTTGGAAAATAGCATAACTACTGTTTAATCCACGACCTTGTAGGAACATTCTTCTTAGTGATGTTCCAGATCCTTTTGGTGCAACTAAGAAAACGTCAACACCTGGAGGAGGAACAATTCCAGTTTGGTGGTTGAAAGTGATACCAAAACCATGAGAAAAATACAATGCTTTTCCTGGTGTAAGGTGTTTTTGAACGGTAGGCCACATTTGGATTTGAGCAGCATCACTCAATAAATAACAAATAATTGTACCTTTTTCAAGTGCTTCTTCGATCTCAAAAAGTGTTTCTCCTGGAACAAATCCGTCTCTAACAGCCTTATCCCAGCTTTTTGAATTTTTACGTTGTCCAATAATTACATTTATTCCATTTTCTTTTTGGTTCAACGCTTGTCCAGGACCCTGAACACCGTATCCAATAACTGCAACTACTTCATTTTTTAATACTTCTTGTGCTTTTGCCAAAGGAAATTCTTCTCTGGTAACCACATTTTCTTCTACTCCGCCAAAATTTAATTTTGCCATCTGTGTTGTTTTTTCTTGGTTTATTTGTTGTTTGTTTCTTAAGCTGTAAAAGTTTCAGGTTCAATACCCAAAATTTCGTCTTCAATTAATTCTTCATTTGGAATTGACAATTCAAATTCTTTTAGTTTTTCGTGAAAACCTTTTGAACTTTTAATAATTGCAACCCTTCCGCTTCTAACAAATTCTATCAATCCAAACTCACTAAGTACTGAAATCAATTTGTCTGTTTCTTCTCTTTGACCTGTTGCTTCAAAAATTGTATAGTCTTTTCTAATTACAACAGCTCGTGCACCATATTCTCTCAATAATCTTTCAACCTTTACTTTTTCTGTAATTTCATCAGTTGGCACTTTGTAAAGAGCTAATTCTTGCCAAATGATTTCATCGTTGGTATTGTAATACACTTTCAAAACATCAACTTGTTTCTCAATTTGTCTTGATATTTTTCGTACAACTTCTTCAGTTTCATTTATAAGAATAGTAAAACGATGGATGCCCTCAATTTCTGAAGGTGAAGTGTTTAAACTTTCAATATTGATTTTTCTTCGCGAAAACATTATAGCAATGCGATTTAGCAAGCCAATTTGATTCTCTGTATATACTGTTATGGTGTATTCTTGTTTCATAAAATCATAAAAATTATTCATTTAAAATTTATCAGGTTCTAAGTAATCAACTTACCACTTACTACTTTAATCTTATCTCACTTACGCTACAACCTTGAGGAACCATAGGAAACACATTATTTTCTTTTCCAGTAAATACTTCCAAAAGATACGGACCATCATGATTTAACATTTCTGCAAGAGCATCTCTTAATTCAGAGCGTTGTTCAATTGATTTTCCTGAAATACCATATCCTTTTGCAACCATTACAAAGTCTGGACTTTCAATATCAACAAAAGAATAGCGTTTTTCATTGAATAATTCTTGCCATTGGCGTACCATTCCGAGGAAACGGTTATTGAGTATTAGAATTTTTACATTCAATTTGGTTTGCATGATTGTTCCAAGTTCTTGTATTGTCATTTGGAATCCGCCATCTCCAATTACTGAAATTACAGTGCGATTAGGGGCTCCAAACTTCGCTCCAATTGCTGCCGGTAAAGCAAAACCCATTGTTCCTAATCCTCCAGAAGTTACATTGCTTTTGCTTTGTTTGAATTTTGCATACCTACAAGTTACCATTTGGTGTTGACCAACATCTGTTACAATGATTGCATCACCATAAGTGAGTTCGTTTAGTACATTTATAACTTCACCCATTGAAAGTTCTTCTGTTGTAGGATGAAGTTCATTGTGTATTACGATTTCTTCTTCTTCTTGCTGGTGTTCTTTGAATAAGTTTAACCAAGCAGAATGCTGCTTTTCTTGTAGTGCTGCGGTAAGTAATGGTAAAGTTTCTTTACAATCTCCCCAAACTGCTACCGTGGTTTTTACGTTTTTGTCAATTTCAGCGGGGTCAATATCTAGATGTACAACTTTGGCTTGTTTGGCATATTTATCTAATCTACCTGTAACCCTATCGTCAAAGCGCATTCCAACGGCAATTAAAACATCACATTGGTTTGTTAAAACATTAGGTCCATAATTACCGTGCATTCCCAACATTCCTACGTTTAGTTCGTGATCTGTTGCTAAAGCACTCAATCCCAAAATTGTCCAAGCTGCAGGCAAGCCTCCTTTTTCTATAAAATCTTTAAATTCTTGCTCTGCTTTTCCTAATATTACACCTTGGCCAAAAATTACAAATGGTCGTTCTGCGGCATTTATTAAATCTGCTGCTTCTTGTATGTATTCTTTTCTAATGATTGGTTTTGGACGATAGCTTCTAATATGTGTACAACTTTGGTAGCCAGTATAATTAAATTGCTGTACTTGTGCATTCTTTGTAATGTCTATCAATACTGGACCAGGCCTTCCACTATTGGCAATATAAAATGCTTTAGCCAACACGCTAGGAATTTCGTTAGCATCTGTAACTTGATAATTCCATTTGGTTACTGGCGTTGTTATATTTATTACATCTGTTTCTTGGAATGCATCTGTGCCTAAAAGATGTGCAAAAACTTGTCCTGTAATACAAACCATGGGTGTTGAATCTATCATAGCATCAGCCAAACCTGTGATGAGGTTGGTAGCACCTGGACCACTAGTTGCAAATACCACACCTGTTTTGCCGCTTACTCTAGCATAACCTTGTGCAGCATGGGTTGCACCTTGCTCATGGCGAACCAAAACGTGTTTTAATCTATCATTGTAATCGTATAATGCATCATAAATTGGCATTATTGCTCCTCCGGGGTAGCCAAAAATGGTGTCAACATTTTCAGCAATCATCGCTTCAAGCACTGCTTGTGATCCGGAAATTGTTTTTGGAGTAGTATCTGTAGGTGTAATATTTTTTTTGTCAAATGTAATTGGATGAGTCATAATTGGAATTTTATTGTTAAGGTTGTTGGTTAGATTTACTTTTTGATTTATGATATTATTTAGTCTGTAACACAACCTTCAGCTGCACTACTTACCTGTTGTGCATATTTATATAAGACTCCACGTGTAGCCTTTAATGGCGGTTGATTCCAAGATATTCTTCTTTGTGCAAGTTCTTCATCAGATACTTGTACATTTATTGTATTGCTAACGGCGTCTAATTTAATGATATCTCCATCACAAATCAATGCTATATTCCCACCTGCATAAGCTTCTGGAGTAATATGTCCAACAACAAATCCATGGGTTCCGCCGCTGAATCTGCCATCAGTTATTAAAGCCACTGATTTTCCTAATCCGGCTCCAATAATTGCTGATGTGGGCTTTAACATTTCTGGCATGCCCGGAGCTCCCTTAGGTCCTACATGTCTTATTACCACTACATCTCCTTGTTGTACTCTTCCACTTTGTATGCCGGCAATCAATTCTTTTTCGCCATCAAATACTCGTGCCGGACCTTCAAAAATTTCTCCTTCTTTACCTGTAATTTTAGCTACTGATCCACCTGTTGCAATGTTTCCGTATAATATTTGTAGATGTCCAGTTGTTTTTAGTGGCAATTCTGTTGGGAAAATTATCTTTTGTGTTTCGAAATCTAAATCTGGAACTGATTCAAGATTTTCGGCAATGGTTTTTCCAGTAACCGTAAGGCAATCGCCATGCAACATGCCTTTGCTTAGTAGATATTTCATTACCGCGGGAACTCCTCCAATATTGTGAAGATCTTCCATCAAATATTTACCACTTGGCTTCATGTCTGCTAATAGCGGAGTTTTGTCGCTTATTTTTTGGAAATCATCTTGTGAAAGTTCAATGCCCGAAGATTTTGCCATTGCTATCAAATGCAACACTGCATTGGTTGATCCTCCTAAAACCATTATCACCGTAATTGCATTTTCAAATGCCTTGCGCGTCATAATGTCTGAGGGTTTGATATCTCTCTCTAACAACAACCTGATTGCTTTTCCAGCAGTTGCACATTCTTGTTGCTTTTCTTCACTCAATGCAGGATTTGAAGATGAATACGGCAAGCTCATTCCCAATGCTTCAATGGCTGATGACATTGTGTTTGCAGTATACATTCCTCCGCAAGCACCTGCACCTGGACAAGAATTCATCACAATTCCCTTAAAATCATTATCGTCTAGTTGACCAGCAATTTTTTGACCTAATGCTTCAAAAGATGAAATGATATCTAAGTTTTTACCTTTATAATGCCCTGGGGCAATGGTTCCACCATAAACCATAATAGATGGTCTGTTGAGGCGAGCCATTGCAATCAATGAGCCAGGCATATTTTTATCACAACCTGGAACGGTGATCAATGCATCATAATATTGGGCACCACAAACGGTTTCAATAGAGTCTGCGATAACTTCTCTAGAAACTAAAGAATAGCGCATTCCGTCTGTTCCGTTTGAAATACCATCGCTTACTCCGATTGTATGAAAGGTTAATCCAACAAGATCATTTTCCCAAACTGAGGTTTTAATGGTGGCTGCAAGGGCGTTGAGGTGCATATTGCAAGTGTTTCCATCGTAACCCATGCTAGCGATGCCTACTTGTGCCTTTTGCATATCAGCTTCTGTTAAACCAATTCCATACAACATCGCTTGTGCTGCTGGTTGGGTAATATCTTGCGTAATAACCTTACTGTATTTATTAATTTCTTGCATGATAATAATTTTGCTTACAAAGCTTTTGGTTCTATTACTAGTTGTTTGTAAATTTTTTGGATTTTGCGGCTAAGGGTGTTCTCCCATGTTGTTGGGAAAACATAATCGTCAATTGAAGCCCATCCAATTACTTCGGCAGCCGTACCGCAATAAAAAGCAGCATCAGCATCTTTTAACTCTTCCATAGTGCATTGTTTTTCAATTACTTTGATGTTTTCCGATGCACATATTTCCAACACTGTTGCTCGTGTTATTCCTGGAAGAATATTCCCCAATGAAGGGGTATACAATATCCCATCTTTTTCAAAAAATATATTGGAACCTGGACCTTCAGCGATAAAACCATTCATGTCTGAAAGCAATGCTTCATCAAAACCATTGGCTTTAGCTTCTTGACTGGCTAAAATTGAATTTACATAATGGCCTGTAGCTTTTGCATGTATTAAAAACCCTTTAGGATTAGGGCGTTGGAAAGACGAACTCATAACACGTAACAATTTCTCCCCTAAAAATGGAGTCATTTCCCATGTTTGAATGGTGATAAATGATTCTGTATTGGGTACAAAACTCATGTTTGCAGGTGCATATATAAGCGGGCGGATATATGCATCTTGTAGTTGATTCATTTCAAGCACTTTATAAGATGCTTCTATAAGATTTTCTGCCAACCAAGGATAAGGCATATTTAAAGAAGTAGCTGAAACTTTTAATCTATCGAAATGCTCTTTTTCTTTAAAAATTTTGGTTGTTCCATCAGTTGTTTTATAGGCTCTTATGCCTTCAAAAACAGCGTAGCCATAATGTAAAGATTGACTGTACAAATCAATTTTTGCATCAGCAGCTTTTACAAATTCTCCATTGAGAAACAGAATGGTATCGGCGTTATAATATTGCATAAATTATATGATGGTTGATTTTCTTAATTCGATATTGGCTTGATTAACACCGTCTGGAAATTTATTCTGGATAAAATCACAAACCAATTCACCAATTGTAGTAGTGAAATAGAAATTGGTGTTGTCAATGTCCTTGGTAACAAAACCGTTCTCCAGCGTCCAGTTGGCAGCTGTTCTAACCAATTTCGCTTCTTCAGTCATACCTAAATAATCAAGTAGCATGGCGGCAGATAAAATTGAACCCAAGGGGTTTGCAATATCTTTTCCAGCAGCTTGAGGATATGAGCCATGTATGGGTTCAAAAAAAGCTGTACCAGATCCAATTGATGCAGATGGTAAAAGCCCAAGAGAACCGCAAAGTACGCTGGCTTCATCGCTTAAAATATCTCCAAACATATTTTCTGTAAGGATAACATCAAATTGACTAGGATTGATAATCAATTGCATCGCGGCATTGTCTACAAACATATAATCAACCTGAACTGTAGGGTAGGAGGAGGCGATTTCTTGGATACACTTTCTCCACAAACGAGATGTTTCTAAAACATTTGCTTTATCTACTAAGGTTAATTTGTTTCTTCGTTTTGCTGCATATTGAAACCCAAGATGTGCAATGCGTTCAATTTCTTCTCTTGAATAAATACATTCATCAGAAGCAATGGTTTGATCCTCATTTAATGACTTTTTCCCAAAATAAATTCCACCAGTTAACTCTCTTAAAATTAAAATGTCTACTCCTTCTAATTTTTCTGCTTTTAAGGGAGATAGATGATGCAATTTTGTATATGTTTCTACTGGTCTGATGTTTGCAAACAAACCTAACTCTTTACGAATTTGCAACAACCCCTGCTCCGGTCTAACTTTTGCATTGGGGTCATTATCGTATTTCGGATGACCAATTGCACCAAAAAGAATGGCATCAGCAGTTTTGCAAGAAGCCAATGTTTCTTCTGGCAATGGACTTCCTGTTTTATCAATAGCATCTGCACCCATAAGGCAATGGGTAAATGTAAACTCATGACCAAATTGAAGTGCAACCGTTTCTAATACTCTTTGGGCTTGTTTTGTAACTTCCGGACCGATACCATCACCGGGAATTACGGTAATATTTTTATGCATAAAGTATTATTTTGTTTTATTTTCAAATGCCTCGATTTCTGATTTTAAACTCAATAAATAATCAATGTCATCGTATCCATTCAAGAGACATTCTTTTTTATAAGGATCAATAGGGAAATTTGTAGATAATCCTATTGAAGGTACTTCTAGAGATTGCGTATTGAGATTTATTTCTATAGTTGTAGATGGATGCTGTAAAACGGTTGTAAAAAGTAAATCCAATTCAGCGTCGGATACAGTAATTGGCAACAGAAAATTGTTTAGTGCGTTGTTTTTAAAAATATCTGCAAAAAAGCTACTGATTACTACATCAAATCCATAATCTTTTATTGCCCAAGCAGCATGCTCTCTGCTAGATCCGCAACCGAAATTTTTTCCAGCTATTAAAATTTTGCCTGAAAAAAGTGTATTGTTCAAAACAAAATCAGCTTTAGGGTTCGATTTATTGCCTCCTTCATAACGCCAATCGCAAAACAAGTTTTCTCCAAAACCCTCTCTGGATGTAGCTTTAAGAAACCTCGCTGGAATAATTTGATCAGTATCTACATTTTCCATTACTAATGGAACTGCAGATGAATGGATGTTATTTATTTTTTTTGTATTCACTTAAATATTTTGTCTTTTAGTTACTTCAAAATTTTACAATTAGATTATGCACTAAATTCAGAAGGTTGATAATTGATGATTGAACCCACTTCACCGGTTATTGCAGCCAAAGCCGCTGTGAGTGGCGATGCTAAAAAAGTACGTGCATTTGGACCTTGCCTGCCTTCAAAATTTCTGTTGCTTGTGCTAATGCAAAATTTTCCTGCAGGAATTTTATCTTCATTCATTCCTAAACATGCAGAGCAACCGGGACTTCTCAATTGAAATCCTGCTGACTCAAAAATGGTATCAATACCTTCTGCTTTGGCTTGAATCTCAACTTGTTTTGATCCAGGAACAACCCAAACTTCTACTCCGTCAGCTTTCTGTTTGCCCTTAACAAAAGATGCAACCAATCTTAAATCTTCAATTCTTGAATTGGTACAACTGCCTATAAATACATAATCTACTTTTTGTCCGCTTATTTTCTGACCACTTTCCAATCCCATGTAGGCCAATGCTTTTTGATAAGACGGTTGCTCTGCCAAAGGCATTGAATCTACAGTTGGAATATTTCCAATTACACTTATTCCCATCCCAGGATTTGTACCATAAGTAATCCAAGGGGTGATATCAGCAGCATTTATATGGATTTCTTTATCAAATCTTGCATTATGGTCTGAGTACAACTCGCTCCACATTGCAATTGCATTATCCCAATTTTCGTTTTTGGGAGAAAATGTTCTGTTGGAAAGATAATTGAATGTGATTTGGTCTGGGGCAATTAAACCACCACGTGCTCCCATTTCAATACTCATGTTGCAGATTGTCATTCTAGCTTCCATGGATAAGTTACGAATGGTTGAACCAGCGTATTCTACAAAATATCCAGTGGCTCCGGATGCTGAAATGAGCGTTATAATATATAAAATGATATCTTTTGAAAGCACGCCGGGGTGCAAATCTCCATCAATGGTAATTCTCAATTGTTTAGGTTTGGTTTGGAGCAAACATTGAGTAGCCATTACCATTTC
>CAMBYC010000077.1 GCA_945871875.1 Sphingobacterium thalpophilum | reverse complement strand
CTTTAAGATCCAGGATAATTATGATGAGGAGCATCAGATTTTAGATTTGTTGGAAGGGAATTATACTAAAAACTATCCAGAGCATTCGCACTATTTGGAAGGGGAGATGAGTGAAATAACTTTCAAACTATTAGAGATTACAGATCCCGAACAATTAGAGCAGTTGGTTTTAGGGAGAGAGCAGCGTCAGTTATTAACAGATGCTTATATCAACTATTACGGTTATCACCAGCCTGAGTTTGGGACGATGCGAACGATTGGGGTGTTGCAGATGCTGTTTAGATAATTGTTAGTGGTTAATGGTTAATTGTTAATGGTTAATTGTTAATGGTTAATGGTTAATTCTTGATTGTACATTTTGTAATCGTATCAATAAAGCCAAATCATTTTGTTTTTTACTATTGATTACAATTTGTTTTATTATTTTCGAAATAATAGAGAGTTTGGAATAAAACCTTTCCTAATACCCAAAAAACCTTAGCATCAACCTTAAAACCTTCAACGCAAGTAAAAAACCTTAACGCTATACCTTTTAAGCTTGAATTTGTTCCTTAAAACCTTAACCCTCAAGTAAAAAACCTTAACGCTATACTTTTTAAGCCTGAATTTGTTCCTTAAAACCTTAACCCTCAAGTAAAAAACCTTAACGCTATACTTTTTAAGCTTGAATTTGTTCCTTAAAACCTTAACCCGCAAGTAAAAAACCTTAACGCTATACTTTTTAAGCTTGAATTTGTTCCTTTTAAGCTTGAATTTTAATCTTAAAACCTTGCTTGATAACATTACAAGCTACAACTGATTTCTTTTAAGATTAATTCTGTTGGAAAAAGCAATGAATAGATTTCGTAAAAAAAGGTTCTATCAAAAGCATCTTGCAGCATTTTGGCTAAAGCCAATTCAATAAAAATATTTACCCCCAGCTGAAGCTGGGGGCTATTGATTAAACCCTTTAATGTCTAATCATTAACAAATCACAACCATTTATTCAAATTACACATTATTTCATTTCGATGGGCGTTGCCCATCGCTAATAGAATTTGTCCTTTCAGGGCTCGGAGCTTGTTGTCTTAGGTTTGAAGCATCATTTAAGGATGTAAATTTTAGAAGAGTATAATTTATTACTGCAAATTTCATCGGGCAATTTACAATTGAAGCTTTTCACCATTCATTTGCGAGAATTTTCTACAATTATTTAGATATAAAAACGGTTTTTTCTTTTTATGATAAATGCAATTTTGTTTAGGATAAGACACTTTTTAAAATTTATTTAATGACAAATTACAAATACAAATTTAATGGACGAAGGTCTGTAAGGTTAGAAGGATATGATTATACTCAAGCTGGCATTTATTATGTAACAATATGCTGCCAAAATATGGAATGCCTTTTTGGAAATGTTATTAATGGGGAAATGAAATTAAATGCGGTTGGCGAAATGATAGAAGGTGAATGGTTGAATTTAATAGACCAGTTTACCAATATCAAATTGTACGAATATGTTGTTATGCCCAACCATTTACATGGTATTATATATATTATAGAAATGTTAGCACCAAAACACAAAAAATTAGGAGAAATGATTGGTTCATTTAAATCTATAACAACTTGTAAATATGCACTGAATGTAAAAACCTTAGAATGGCAACCTTTTAAAGGAAAAATTTGGCAAAGAAATTATTATGAACATATCATTCGTAACGAAGAATCATATAAGAGAATTTCAGAATATATTTTAAATAATCCTGCAAAATGGAGAAAGAATTAATTTTAAACATTCATTTTGGTGAAACAGGGCAACCACCCTGATAATTTCAAATATTTATTTTGGTGATACAGGGCGACCCTTGTGGTCGCCCTGTATCACCAAATTCGCCCCGTAACACCAAATGACGTTCTATATTTTATGGAAAGCCCTATGAAATATAAATAAAATTAAAAATTACACATTAACATATACCAATATGTAAAAAAAAGGTCATGTTCAATTAAGAAACATGACCTTTTTTTGAGGTTCACGATTGTTTAATAATATATTAGTTGGTATATCTCAACATACTGATTACTGCAGAGCCAGCAGCGTTAATTGAGTTTACATAGATATAAGCCTTGTATTTTCTGTCGGCGGTTTCTACCCAAACACCAGCTTCTGCTCTTAATCCTAAAGCATAATTTGGTGCATCAAACATATTCAATCCAATGAAATCTACATCATCAACATAGATTCCGTATTGTAAGCCTGCAAGGTTTCTGTCTTGTAAGTTAAATACTTTAGAAACTTTGGTATTTAGTTTAACACCGGTAGGTAAAGTTACTCCTGGTAAATAAATGGTATCAGATGCAGGTGAAACTAAAGCATGTGTAAAGTTTACTGGTAATGCACGGAACAAATAAACCAGATCAGTTTTAGCAGCAGTTGCAGTTGCGGCTGTGTAAACAGCCATATCAGCGATAGATATAAATTGGGCATTGGCGTTTGATACTGCTATGTTCTTTTTGATATCCATTTTTGAAATGGTGTAAGGTCCCATTACATAAGAAATAGTTTTGCCATCACTGCTGGTTGCAGAAAAAGTAAATGAAACTTTTTTACCTCTTGCTTCTTCAGGAATGATGTAAAAATAACGAAGTGTAGCTGCAATGGTATCAACAGTAAAAATCATTTTAGTAAGCTTGCTATCAGTTACTGAAGGTGTGCCAACAGTTACAGGTATATCTTGCCCACTGGTATTGGTATAAAAAGAACGGTATTCAAGATAAGTTCCTGTTGCACCAGCAATAGAAGCTTCTACTTGAGCAGAAACCAACTTGCCTTGAATTTTTGGAATTGCCATTGCATAAGCAAATTCGATAGGCAAACCTACAATATTAGGACCTAATGTTCTTTTAATACAATCATTTGATAATCCAGAAACTGCACTTGGGATAGTGTATTCATCTTTTTGACAAGCTGCAAAAATGGTCAGCATCAAAAAGCATAAAAAATAGAAGCTATAATTTTGTTTACGCATCGTAATATTTTTTTGGGTGATGTGTTAAAACTTGATGATAAGTTTATACGGTTTTCTAATTTTTCTGTCGCCAGAAATTACTGTATATGTTTTAGGATTTGCGATATCAGATAGGTCAACTCTACCAACAATTTTAGGATCAAGTTTGCAATCTGTTGCAAGAGAAAACTGTGGATAAACATTTTTCAAGTCTGTACCAAATAGAACGGTTACGTTAATGGTTTGTGCAAGTGTATCAATAACTGCAACTCCGTTTCTTACGGTAACGTAGTCGGTACCTAACAATTCAAAGTTGGATACAAAACATTCGCGGCGTGTTGTAATCAATAAACCATCTTCATCAATGGGTAAATCGTTTTTTTTGCAGGCAGTTAATAAACTGGTAATGCAAACTACTGCTATAATGATTTTAAAATATCTGCTCATTGCTTTTATTTTTAAGAATTTTGGGTTCAACAAATTGACAATTATTGCCAAGGTGTGTTTTGTGTTAGGTTAGGATTTCTATCTCTTTCTGTTGGAGGAATTCTGAAGATATAATTTTGTTGATAGGTTCTATCAATAGTATTTAAATAATATCTCTGTTGATTAGCACCCCAAGTATCTTGTCTCCAAACACCTGGACCACCAGGAGCACCCCAAATTTTTTCAATAGCTCTCCATCTACGCAAATCAAATCCACGCTGACCTTCGCCAACCAGTTCAACAATACGCTCTTGTTCAATGGCATTAAAGAAATCGACAGCAGAAGCATATTTTGAAGGAGCTAAAGCAGGTAAGTTTCCTCTTCTACGCACTAAATTTACCACAGCAACTGCATCCGTTAATGGACCAGAAACTTCGTTAGAAGCTTCAGCATACATTAAGTAAACATCAGCCAAACGCATAACAGGGAAAGCATAATCACCTTCACTACGACCTAAACCTTCATAATTTCTTACAAATTTGCGGAAAACATAGCCTGAGTTAGATCCATCTGTATTGTAACTGATATAAGGAATACCACCAACGTTTACGTTAGCTGCCCATGTTTGGTAAATGAATGGAGAAAAACCCGTTGATTTTAAAGCAGTTAAACCTATACACAATTCAAAATCCCACATGATAGTAGATTTCATTCTATAATCTCTACCTGCATAAGTATTAGGATTAACAGCCGAGTTAAGGGTTGTTCTAGCCGCAGTATTTGTTGAAGGATTCAATTGTACCATCTTAGGTGCGAAATCTCCTGTAGCAATCAACTGGTATCTATCTGCAATTTCATAACGAGGTGAAACCCAGCACTGAGAACCTTCAATTGTTCTTCCAGAAAAATCTCTCATCAATTCTTCTCCTTGAGAAGGGTTAGTAGGTGTTCCTGAGTGCGTAAATGACATAATCATTTCTGGATTTCCGTTTGCTTTTGGCGTAAACAATTCATAATAATTGGGTAAAAAGTCTGCTTTACCTAAAGCATCTATTTGTCCAGGATCTCCGTTTTTGTATAATGTTAAGCCGTAGTTATTGATAACTGCTTTGAAATCAGCAGCAGCTGCGGTAAATGCAGTCATTGCTTCTGCTGTATTTTGTTGAAATCCTGCTAGTTCAGGCCAGCCGTTCTTTTTCCAACTTCCCCAAAACAAATTCAATTTACCTCTAAATGCTAATGCTGCAGTTATTCCAACTCTTCCTAAAGCAGAAGGTTTTATTGGCAATTTAGCTACAGCATAATTGAAATCTGCCATAATGGAGTCTTTCACTTGCTGAATCGGCATTCTAGAAACCTCCGTTACTTGAGAATTGTCTGTGATAACTTTACTAATATATGGAACATCACCCCACATTGAAATCAATCTGAAATAAGTCATACCACGCAACA
This sequence comes from Sphingobacterium thalpophilum, assembly GCA_945871875.1. Classification (GTDB taxonomy): domain Bacteria; phylum Bacteroidota; class Bacteroidia; order Chitinophagales; family Chitinophagaceae; genus Pollutibacter. The sequence goes on along the minus strand of CAMBYC010000077.1, from coordinate 10,577 downwards.
AACGTGCTTCAGCTAAAATAGCTTCTAAATTGGTAAGGGTTTTTCCAGTTGCAGTAGGCAATAAGATATTGTTGATGTTCTCAATTACATAATTCGCTCTTGAAATTGAACCATATAAATATCTGAAGTATTTGTCAAAACTTGCACCGTATCCAGATGGATCGTAGTTGCCGCCATTGTAGGCATCACCTCTCAAAATACTTCCAGATGTTGTACTTGTTCCTCTTACTCTTGTGTATTCGCCATGTCCATCAAAATAATAATCACGGTCAAACACAGCTCTTGTTGATGCATAGGCAGACATCAATGCAATGGTTGCATCGGCTTCTGTTTTCCAAAAAACAGCTGCATTTAGATCTCCGGTTGGCACTTGATCTAACAATTCCTTTGTACAGGAAGTCTGAAGTATCATCACTACAGCTAAAACAAACAGGGATGATATTTTTATAATTTTGTTTATACTTTTCATTTCAAAAATTTTAGAAGCTCAAATTAATGGCTATTGAATAAGATTTATTGATTGGATACACGTCATTGTCATCTCCTTGTTTTTCAGGATCTAACCCACGATATTTAGTAAAGGTTCCTAAGTTTTCTGCAGATCCAACAATTCTAAAATTGGTAACACCTAAAGGTGCCAATATCTTCTGCGGTACTGTATACCCTATCTGAATATTTTTCACCCTTACATAGCTCATATCATCAACCCAAAATGTGGTGGTTTGACGGTTGTTACCGATACCACCCAATCTTGGCCATAAGCCATCACGATTTTCCCAAGACCATGGCTTTGACCAATGGTCCCAAGTTGCAGCATAACGAGCGGTTCCAAAGTTTGTGTTATTGTAAATGTTCAACCAATAATCTTTTCTGCCGGCAGCTCCTTGTAAAAATACGGTTAGATCAAATCCTCTGTAGGCAACAAAAGCATTCAATGCAAAGGTTGTTGTAGGTCTATCTTCTTGAAAATCTACGTAAGCTTTTCTATCTTCAGCAGTTATACGTCCATCTCCGTTCAAATCTTCTAGCAACAAATCACCTGGAGAAGCACCTTGTGGGGTAGCTTTGTAAATATCGTTCCAAGATTGTGCTATACCTCTATCTTGATAAGTATGTAAGAAACGGTATGGCATATTAAGGAAAGTATTTCCTCTCAACAATAAAGTGTTCCACTTTTCCAAGTTGGTTCTATTATATGACGCATTTAAACTTACACCATATTGCAACTTGCCAATTTTATCTTTCCAAGAAATATCGGTTTCAACACCAGTGTTTCTTAGATCTCCAATATTTGTTCTTGGTGGAGGATTGAAAGCGCCGGTTAAGAATACAGAAAACTCTGATGGACGATTCATACCGCTTGTTAAACGATCATAGTAATCAAATGATGTAGTCAATCTTGTTCCAAAGAATGTTAAATCTAAACCAGCATTTAATACGGTGGTTGTTTCCCAAGATAAAAACCGGTTAATCATTTTGCTATTGGCAAATCCACGTTGTACACTTGTTCCTGTTACATAGTTGATGTTGCTCAATGTTTGTTGTTGCTCATATCTACCAACACCACTGTTGTTTCCTAAACTACCATAAGATACTCTAAACTTACCCGTAGTTAAAAAATTCTCGGTTAATCTTCTGATGAAATTCTCTTCAGTAAATTTCCAACCCAATGCCACAGAAGGGAAAAATCCAAATCTACTGCCCGGTAAAAATTTAGAAGATCCATCCACACGGAAATTGGCTTCCAACAAATACTTATTGTATCCAGTATAATTGAATCTTCCAATATAAGATCTTAATCCCTCTGCACTTGAACTTCCAGATGTAGATTGAATATCAGTTAAAGCAGCATTGATTTCCGTTAAACTAGGATACAAACGATCATTTCTTGAACTACCCTGTGATCTATCAAACCAATACTCTTCATTGTAAACAACCAATGCATTTACATCATGGTTTTTGCCAAATTTATGGGTATAGTTTAATCTACCGTTAAACAATGTTTTATAACCGGTTGAAGTACTATTTGAAATTCCGGCATTAGCTCCCACATACGTTCTACTTCCGAAAGTTTCTGTTTGGAAGTTGTATGCTTGGTTAGGCATAGGTGCACCTTGTGTAAATTGGTTGTAATAATTCAAAGCATAATCTGCACGTGCAGTTAATCCTTTAATAGGGCTCCAATCATAATAAATACTGGTATTGGCTTCTTGACGATTTCTTTTGGTCAAGTTGTTGATATATAATGTATATGGGTTATACGCTTGTGGGTCTTCTCCATAAGCCATAACGCCTCCAAAATATCCCGTTTTAGGATCGTAGGGTAATAATCCTGCAATAGCATATTGCATATCGTTTCCTGCTGTATTGGCAGGGTCAGAATCTGTAAACCCTTCATCAAGTGAAAACAGATAATTAGACCAGTTGCCGTTGAACCTGAAACCAACATTCATATTGTTTTTAACCTTGGCATCAAAGTTAAAACGTGCATTGTATTGTTTGTAATCGTTATTAACCTGCAACCCTTTTTCATCTTTCATACCTACTGATACAAAGAAGTTTGATGCTTCACCACCACCTGTTGCAGAAAGGTTATAGTTTTGGAAAGTTCCTGGTCTTAAAATTACATCCCAAACATCTGTATTAGGATATTTAACCGGATCTACCATTCCAAGTGCCAACCATTGGTCTACAGTACCATTTTTAAACAATTGGTTACCTGGCAATGTACCAACCGCTGTTCTACGTTGTTGTAGAGTTAACGCACGAGGATAGCTTTCCATAAAGTCTTGGCCACGTGTTGGAGCAGTCAATGAACTGTTGCTTGTAAAATTCAAAGATGTTTTTTTAGCACCTTTTCCGCTTCTTGTTGTTATTAAGATAACACCATTTGCAGCTCTTGAACCATAAACAGAAGAAGATGTTGCATCTTTTAATACAGAAATGGTTTCAACATCGTTAAGGTTGATACGGTTGATATCTACATCTGGCATTCCATCAACCACTACTAATGGACTAGCATTGTTAACTGTTCCTAAACCACGTATCAACAAACTCGCACTATTGTTACCCGCCATACCCGAATTTTGTACAGCTTGTAAACCTGGTGCTAAACCTGCCAATGCAGAAGAAACGTTAGGCAATGCTCGACTTATAATTTTCTCGTCAACATTAATTGCTGAAACCGCACCTACTAAGTTTACCTTCTTTTGACGTCCATAACCCACTACTACTACATCATTTAAAGAAGTAGAAACCAATTTAAGAGCTACTGTGTAGTCATTTCTTTCGTCAACTTTAAGCGTAAAAGATTCGTATGCACCTGAAGAAAACACAAGTTCAGATCCTGCTGCTACTGCAATTTTAAATTTACCTAATTCGTCAGTAGAAGTACCCTTTTTACTCTTATTTACGGTAACTGAAACCCCTGAGATTGGTGCTCCTGTTTCATCTTTAACAATACCTGAAATTGTTTTTTGTTGAGCTGATGCAAAGAAAGGAATGAGAAAGAACAATAGGCATAGTTTTAGAGCTAAACTAGGCACAATCATCCGCAGATTTTTGGCTAAATTCATAAACAATCGTTTTATTTTCTTAAAAATGGTAGTGTAAATTTAACTTTAATTAATTATAATTTTATATATATGTTAAAGTTTTTTAAAGAGTAAAAGAATAAAAATTATGTAACCCATTATTATACAATTGATTGTAATGATATTTTAAGTGAATTCATTAAAAAAATATTAACTAAATTGTGAAATCTTAAATTAGTGAAATTAATTGATTGTTATTTTGTATATGGATGCATTCTTAATTCCAACTTTCATCATTCTTGAATCAATTTGTTTAAATTATAATAAAGAAATGAAAATAAACGAAGTAGTAAAATCCATTTCTACTTATACTCAAGCTTTATATAATAGAATAAAGGGTTGCAATCAAGATAGAAAAATCACCACAAAATTTGGTTGTTCAAATAATATAAGGTCTGCTCCCGTATTTTTTCTAAATGAAAATCAGACAATATCTATTTATTAAATTATTTTTAAATTGTTATGAGAATTTTTTCAATTTTACTTTTGTCTTTTGTTAGTAAATTCTGTGTTGCCCAGCAAAGTGTATCGATTATTCCGCAACCGGTAAACATGCAATTAAACGCTGGAAGCTTTACCATCAATGCTAAAACATCCATTAATATTAATGGAAATAATGTATTAAATAGTGCTGCTATCTTTTTGAAGTCAACTTTGAATACACTATCGGGTTATGATCTCCCTTTAAAAGTTACTAAAGCCAATACTATTGATTTTGTAATTGGTAAATTAGACAATAGCAATGAAGAGGGCTATCAATTGTTGGTAACACCAACAAAAATCACTATAAAAGCAAACACAAAAGCCGGAATTGTTTATGGGATTCAAACTTTATTACAAACGCTTCCTGCAATAAGAACAAACGCTATTTTGAGCATTCCTTGTTTAACTATTAATGATTACCCTCGGTTTAAATGGAGAGGAATGCATTTGGATGTTAGTCGCCATTTTTTTGGTCCAGAAGTTATTAAGCATTACATAGATTTGATGGCATCATATAAAATGAATGTTTTTCATTGGCATTTGGTAGATGATACGGGCTGGAGAATTGAAATTAAAAAGTATCCAAATTTAACTGAAACAGGAGCTTGGCGGGTAGATCAAACAGATAAGGTTTGGGGTAGCAGGCCACAAGCAAAGAGTAATGAAATGGCTACTTATGGTGGTTTTTATACCCAAAAACAGATAAGAGAGATTATACAATATGCATCAGAAAAAAACGTAACGATTGTTCCTGAAATAGAGATGCCTGGGCATGTAGCATCAGCAATTGCGGCATATCCTAATCTAAGTTGCAACCAGAAACCACAGTTACCAATGACTGGTGGTGATTACAACAATATATCTTCTAATTATTGTGCAGGAAACGAGGCAGTATACAAGTTTATTGAAGATGTTTTGACAGAAGTGATAGATTTATTTCCATCGAAATACATACATATTGGAGGAGATGAGGTAGATAAAACAGCTTGGAAAACTTGTGTAAAATGTCAAGGAAGAATAAAATCGATGAGATTGAAAGACGAAAATGAATTGCAAAGTTATTTTGTAAAACGGATAGAGCAATTCATCGTTAAAAAGAAAAGAAAATTAATTGGGTGGGATGAAATTTTGGAAGGTGGATTGGCTCCAGAAGCAACTGTGATGAGTTGGAGAGGCGAATCAGGTGGAATTGAAGCTGCAAAAATGAAGCATGATGTGGTAATGACTCCGGGAAGTCCTTGTTATTTCGATCATTATCAAGCCGGACCAGAAGGAGAACCTTTAGCATTCGGAGGGTTTAATAATTTGAAAAAGGTTTACGATTATGAGCCCATTCCCAAAGAGTTGAATAGTTCGGAGGCAAAATTTGTGATGGGTGCACAAGGAAATGTGTGGACTGAATTCATAACTACGGCTTCACAATTAGAATATATGGTGCTGCCCAGAATGCCGGCACTTGCAGAGGTGCTTTGGACACCAAAAGATAATAAAAATTGGGATGGTTTCAGTAATCGGTTACAAGCACAGTTTAAAGGATATAGTCAGCAGGGATTTAATTATTGTCCTGGAAATTTTTCAGTAAATATTAAGCCACTAACAAAAAGTGGGAAATTGTTTGTAGAGCTTACAAATGAAATCATTAATGGGTTGATTTATTATACAACAGACGGTACAGAGCCTACATTACAAAGTAAAATTTATAAGCAACCTATAGAAATTCAAAATTCTACTTGGCTGAAAGCATCAACCGTGGTTAATGGAAAAATTATGGGTGTACAAGCTGCGAAACAATATTTTGTAATACATAAAGCAATTGGAAATGCGGTAACATATACTTTTCCAGAGAGTAAATATTATCCAGCAGATGGGCCAAATGCATTAACAGATGGGATAAGAGGAACAGATGCTATAAATAAGTATTGGCATGGATTTTCAGGAAACGATATGATATCAACAATAGATTTGGGAGAGATTAAGGAAATTAAATCCATAGCATTAGGGTGTTTGCAGCATTACAAGGATTGGATATTTTTGCCAAAATCGGTAAAATTTGAAACATCTAAAGATGGAGTGGTTTACAAAGAAGTGAAAACTGAATTCAATCCGATGGATATCAATAGTGCAAATGTTCATTTTGATTTCAGAGTGGCTGTAGAATTGCCAAATATGGTTCGTTTTATAAGGGTAACAGCCCAAAATAATTTATGTCCTCCCGGCCATAGTGGTGCTGGGAAACCAGGGTGGATTTTTGCAGATGAAATAATAGTAGAGTAGATTTTTAATTATGAAAATAGAGTAGGGAGTTAGTAGTTTTTTAGTTTAATATACACGCTATAAGGGTGATTTAAACTTAAATAGGATAGTATAATACCTTTAAAATCTGCGAAAAACACTAAATGGATAAATTGAGGCGGTAACTATTTTTGGGTTTAATAAATATGGTTATGAAATTATTAGATCCAAAATCAGACATTACTTTCAAGAAAATATTCGGAGAAAACGAGAGGATATTAATTGCTTTACTTGAGAAATTACGATAGGTTGGGGAAAAATTAATTATAAATTTTCCCCAACCTATTTTTTTTATTTGCTGAAATTTAAAATATTAATTTTTGGAAAGAAGCAATCGAATCCCTCCGCTCCACCATCTTCCGGGCATTATAGAACCTAATTGATCAGCATAATTACAATTTGTAAGATTATCTGCTTGAATAAATATCAATCCTTTATTGTTGAATAATTTTTGCTCAATTTTTGCATTCATTAAAAAATAATTAGCTGATATTTTAGCATTAATGTTACTTGCTTCCATAACATTTCTAGATTTAAATAATCCCGAAAATGAAATATTTGTTTTCTTATGGCTTATTTGTATGAATCCATTCCACAAAAATTTAGCGTGAGAAGACAAATAAAATGAAGGTTGCAAGCCCGAAGGTGTTGAAGAACCTAACCAAACCAATCCATTCATCCATTGCAAATTGGTGTTTTTATTCAGAATAGTTTTACCAGACATATCTATTTCAATGCCTCTTGTATTTACAGAAGAAACATTTGATGCCAATGCATAAGAACCAGAACTGCTCAAATTTAACTTCCGAGGCATAGATGCGTATGGAGTGATAACCCAATCAATCAACTGTTGTTGATTGCGTTGAAAAAAACTTGTTTTTAATTGAAATGCACTTGAAAAATTATAATCAACACCCAATTCTGTACTCCAAGCTTTTTCTGCAACCAAATCGGGATTGCCAATGCTTCCTCCGGTTACCAATGCTTTATTGTAATTGTTGTATCGCTCTGTAAAATCAGCGTCTCTTATACTTTTACCAGTACTGAATCTTAAATTAAACTTAGAAGGCGACCAAGCTAAATTCACTTGAGGAAGTATTACCCATTTATAAGATTGATCCCAATCACTCCTTAAACTTTCAGTTACGAATATGTTATATGGAAGTTTATGTGTAAATATCGAGAAAAGCCCAACATGTGAATGATTATGATTTCCGCGATCATTTGATCGTATCGTTTTGCTAAATGTTTGAAACCCCGAAATGAAAGTACTTCTATCGTTGATTTGATACTTATAATTAATTTGTAAACTATTTAAAGTGGATTTGTTCTCATTAGGAATAGATTTGGGTCTGAAAAAATAAACATCTCTCAATTGCTTGGTACCTATCAATAATTCTACTGCCGATTTATTAAACTTTTTTGAAACTTCCAACTGTTGAAATGTACTTTTTACATTCTCATTTGCAGTATCACTCAAAAAACTAGTGTAAAAGTTTTGTGCATTGAAATCTCTATTGTCATTTGCAGCCCTAAACATCAAATGCCAATCTTTTTTAAATCGATGTGCAAATGAAAACACCAAATTATCATTATCAAAGTATCCCATAGTTCCCCGTAATGGTATTCCGTTCGCTTTTAGTTTCTGATACCCAAAAGAAATATAAGTGCTTTTTTTTGCAATTGATGTAAATAAAGAACGGTTCAATAATCCATAATCTCCTGTTTGGACAGAACCGAACAATTGTACGCCTTCTTTTTGTTTTGTAGATATATTGCTTTTCGTAATAATATGTATAACACCACCAACAGCATCTGGACCAAAAACAGCCGCTGAGGAGCCTTTTAAAACTTCAATGCGCTCAATCTCCTTAGGATGAATCGGTATATAACTATTAAAATGTCCTGTCAATGGATCGTTTAATCTCACTCCATCAATAATAACCAATACTTGCTGAAATGTTCCACCCCTTATTACAATATCACTTTGTGCTCCTTGTGGACCACGCTGCTGCACTTCAATTCCAGGAATATATTTTAACAACTCATCTAAACTACTGGCTGTAATTTTTTCAATATCTTCTTTATTGATGAGAATAATATTCCTCCCAGTTTCTTTTAACTTCTGCTTTTGTAAATTTCCTGTTATAACTACTGGCTCTAATTCTGTTTCTTGGGCTTTAATCCCTTGAAAATCAATTAATAAACCTAAAAAAAATAATCTAAAAATGATTCTCATTTCGAAAAAAAATTTGCTACAAAGAAAATTAATTTACAACCTTTACTGGCTCTTTTTTAAAGAACTTGTAAGCCTACAAAAATAGTTCATTAAAATTTTGAAGTTTGCTTTTTCAGAATATTTTATATCTCTTTTTTTATCTTTTGTTATATTTATAGTCAAAATTTGTATTCTTTTAAATATTCTTGAATTTTATTAACATTTAATCAAAATGAAAAACGTAATCTTTACAGCAATCTTAATTGTTTTTGCATCAGCATCTTATGCCCAAATGCCTAAATGGAATGAGTTGGATTCATTTCACACTGTTTTAAGTAAAACTTTCCATCCCACAGAATCTGGTAATTTTGTGCCTCTTAAAGAAAACGTTAATCTCTTGGTTTCAAATGCAAAAAAATGGCAATCTTCTGCAATTCCTAAAGGATTTAAAGCACCAAAAGCGAAACCTATATTAATACAGTTGGTTAAAGAATGTATGTTGGTTAAATCTTCAATTGCAGCTAATAAAGCTGATTCAATTTTACTAAAACAAATTAATGTAGTTCATGAAACTTTTCATTCATTTGTTGAATCTTGCATGGATTAAATAATTTATAATCAATAAGTTAAATAACTAAAAAAGCCATCATAAAAATGAATTGAATTTAAAATATTTCATTTTTATGATGGCTTTACTTTTTTTATTTTATTCTAGATTTATTTCAAATATTTTTTGAACCAATCTATATGTTTCTGATATCTATGAATAATATAACTTGGAACTGAAACTCCATGGTTTTGATTCGGATAAATTATTAATTCTGTAGGTATCCCTGTAGTTTTAAATGCTTGGTACATTTGTTCTGCTCCTGCTACCGGCACATTAAAATCATTTTGACTTGCCATAAAAATGGTAGGTGTCTTTATCTGCTCCACTTTGAAAAATGGATACGATAAATCCATCCACTTCTTTACATTTTTCCAAGGTGCTCCCAATTCTTCGTTGTATTGTTTCACATATTGGTCGGTTCCATAAATTGAAAATTGTAAAGAACTTCCCGCCCCGCTAACTGCCGCCTTAAAACGATTGTCGGTTGCTATTGTATAATTGGTTAAAATTCCTCCATAACTCCAACCCGCTATTGCCATTCTTGTTGAATCCGCAACCCCTGTTTTAATTAGATAATTGGCTGCTCCTATAATATCTTGTACCTCTTTATTGCCCCAATCCGCACTAATGGCTTTGCAAAACGCTAACCCTCTTCCACTACTTCCCCGATAATTCACAGCTGCTACCGCAAATCCTGCACCCGCTAAAACCTGACGCGCCATATCAAACCCATATTCATCTTGTGCAACCGGACCTCCATGTATAAACAATACCAATGGTTGGTTTTTTGCATCTGGCTCTGTAGTGTATAAAATCCCTGAAACCAATGTCTTATCCGCAGATACACTCTGAAATCCTCTTACATAAATCTTTTTTAAAGGTGCTGTAAACTTGTCTTGTAAATATGTAACTCTTCTAAATGTCCCATTTTCCCAAGCATAAATTTCATTAGGGATATTTGGATTGCTATAGGTGGTAATAAGTTTTCCTGATTTGCCAGTGAATATCGAACTGTAAACAGCCTCTTCATTGGTTATATTTATTGGTGAAGTTTTATCAATCCCAAATTTCAAGATATTCTGTTTTCTATCGTCTTCAACCAATGCATAAATGTCTTTACTATCAGCCGACCAAGTAAAACCTGCAATTGGCCGGTCTAAATTTGCTGAAAGCAATGTTGAAGTACCCGTTTTTACGTTGATGATACCCAACTGATTTTGTTCGTACATGTTGTAGTTTTCTGCAGATGTAGATTGTAAAAATGCAATCCACTGGTTATCAGCACTAAAAGCCGGAGAATTGTTCGGACCTTTAAAAGTGGTGAGTTGTTTTGGAGAAGATTTTGCAGCCAAATTGAGTAAAAAGATATCAGAATTGGAAT
>CAMBYC010000076.1 GCA_945871875.1 Sphingobacterium thalpophilum | reverse complement strand
ACCATTGCCTTTGTTGGAGGGGTTACCAATTATATATTTTTATACAATTGGTTGATTGCCTTGATTTCTTTTTTTGGCTTATTGATAACCTCCTATTTATTAACCCATTATTTTATACAGCGATTAATTTATAGAAAGATAAAGCTTATTTATAAATTCATCAATCAAACCAAAGCAACCAAGCGAGAGGAATTTTACTACAAAAATATTTTGCCACAAAAAAGCATCAATGAAGTGCGTCAGGATGTGGAGAAATGGGGGAAGCAAAAGAAAAAGCAAATCGAATCTTTACAACAAAATGAAGCTTATCGTAAAGAATTTCTTCAAAACCTTTCTCACGAAATCAAAACTCCAGTATTTGCTATTCAGGGTTATGTTGACACCCTTCTAAATGGTGCCCTGGATAAACCCGAAGTCAATAAAAAGTTTCTGGAAAATGCTTATAGAAATGTTGAAAGATTGGTAAATCTAATTGCTGATCTTGACGAAATTTCAAAACTTGAAAGTGGTGAACAACTTTTGCATCCCACCAATTTTGTTGTTCAAGATATGATCAAAGAAATTTATGAAACATTATCTATAAAAGCCATAAATAAAAATATTAATTGTTTTATCAAAAAAGGATGCGAAACCCCAATCTCCGTAAATGCAGATAAAGAAAAAATCAGACAAGTTTTTATAAACTTAGTTGAAAACGCCATAAAATACGGCAAAAACGATGGAACTGTTGAAGCAAGCATTTACAATACCGACGGATCAAACATTCTAATTGAAATTAGTGATGACGGTTATGGCATTGCAGAAGAACACCTTCACCGAATTTTTGAACGCTTTTACAGAACCGATTATAGTAGAAGCAGAAATATTGGAGGAACAGGGCTTGGATTATCAATTTGTAAACATATTGTTGAAGTCCATGGCCATAGTTTACATGTAAGAAGTAATATTGACGTGGGTTCTACATTTGGATTTACCCTAAATAAGGCTAAATAAAATACTCCCCCAGTAGATACTGCGGGAGTAACTCCAACGATTGACTAACTTAACATGAGAAAAAACTATTACAATGCAAAGTAAATAATAGGATGTTAAACCATTATTAAGAATAGGTTAACACATGGTTAATAAATTTCTTCTATTAGTTTTGTAGAAAGTCCAAAAGACAATGTCATTCCCGCTCCGCTTAAACCATTAAAAACATAAACCCCTAGCTCAACTTGTTCAAAAAGATAGGCATTGCCATTGGTTAATTTGGGATAAATCCCATTCCATGAAGCTGAAATCTTATCAGATTTAAACGTTGCGAATGTTTTTAAATAATCAATAATCATCGTATTGATGAATTGCTTATCGAATGGATCAAATGTATTTGCATATTCATGTGAATCGCCAATAATCAACTCCCCCTTCCCGTTTTGTGAAACCATAACGTGAATGCCCCAATTCAAATATTCTGGAAGCTCTTGTTGAAACCTTTCTTTTAAAACATTTAATGATTTTGCTGCTTTAAAACTGTTGTAATGAATTAAAGATAAACCTCCACACAAAGCAGGTCCAATCCGCCAACCCTCTGGCTGTGATTCAATCCGCATCATTTGCAACTTGCACTTGGTAATAGGCAGTTGTTTAAAATAATCTGGATACAAATGTTCAAAATCTGCACCCGAACAAACCATTACTAAATCTGCACTATAAGCACAATCGCTTGTTGAAACTTGTAAATCTTTAATTTCTAAAACAGCTTTACCCCAAATAAAATCAATATCAAATTTACTTTTCAAATATGCGGGTAATGCAGCAATTGCTTCAACAGGATCTACAATTACTTCAGTTGGGCTATACAACCCGCACAACAGTCCTTCTTTAACAGTAGCAGGAGACTTTTGCAACACTTCCCCAGGCGTCATTAATTGGAGATTACGCTCTTTATGGTAAACATCGTATAGTTCTTGTAATACTTGTGCTTCATCTTGATGGTAAGCCAAATGGAAGCTCCCAACAGCATCTGCAAAAAAGCCGGCTTCAGCAGCGGATGTTTTCCATATTTCGGCACTCAATAATGCTGACTCATACAACAAACCCGATGGCTGTCCAACAGGCCATACCATCCCAAAATTGCGTATCGAAGCACCAACCGCTTTATCTGATCGCTCTATTACGGTTACTTTAAACCCTTTTAAAGATAAGGCTCTTGCCATCGCCATTCCGGCTATTCCTGCACCAACTACTACCGCTTTTTTATTGTTCATGCTACTTCTGCTTGACTCTTATACTTTTTATTGAAATAATACACTGAATATAAAGTTCCTATAATGCCAATAATTGAAAAAACTACAACTCCCAAAGAATAAAATACAGACCATTGCAATTTTATTTTCAACGATTCTTTTGTTAACATCACAACTACACTTCCCAAATATCCAAAAGCATCCGTGATGTATATTAAAAATCCTACATTTCCTGCAATCCTAAAAGCAGCAATCATCCTTTCAAAAAATATAGCATTGAAAGGAATATATGCCATGTACAATCCCAAACCAACTGCTTGCATCCATAATGCTCCATCTAAACGATGCGTCAAAAATAAATAAGATGAGATACCCGAAACTAAAAAACCACAAATCACCAAAACTTGAATAATCTGAAAAGCCAAAATATTCTTTCTAATTAATACGATTAAACTCATCACCAATAAAACTGCCAGTGAAATTTTAGTTTCAGACGTTGTAAATACAGAAAAATCATTGGCATAGCCCAATTCAGCCCAAATGGTTGACATAAAATTATCTCTTACGTCTCGAATAATTGTTAAAGCGGTATAAACAACCACTAAAATGGTCAATCCCAATCCAAACTTTTGCAGAATAGCTTTTCGGTCGTCTTTTGTCATACTAATTCTTTCAACCCGCTCTTGAATATCTGCTTCATCAGGAGGAGCAACCAGTTCAAGTAAGAATATCAAAATAAAAAGAGGTGCAACAAACAACAATCCCGTCATAAAAGGCATCCATTTTTCAGTAATATCCCAAGTGAGCATCAACCATTTTGCTACAGAACGAGTAAACCCGCCGGCAAAGATGAAACTTACAGCCAAAACTGAACCAATAAAATCTGAACTTCTTCGGCCTTCGGCATATCCAAAAACAATACCCCACATAAATCCAAGCATATAACCATTCACAAAAAAGCAAAGAATACCAAAAGGAAGCGGCAAAATTGCGAATGCCAATAAACTCAACCAAGCTGTGCCTATCAAAAATAAAGCAGATTTCCAGCGACCATTGCGTTTTAAACTTGAAATAAATTTTATTCCAGAAAACTTACTTAACATATAACCAATAACCTGGCTTATGATAAAAATCGTTTGATACGAAATACCAAACAACTTCTCGCCATCAAAAGTAGCTATGGTAAAGGGTTTTCTAAAAGCATACACAGATGCATAACTGAAAAAAGTTAATGCCGCAATGTATATGGCCGTTAAAATTTGTCTGGGGGTGAATGATTTTTTCAATGTATATATAGTGCTAAATGTTCTAAACTATCTATTATATGATCAGGTGCATATTGTTCTAATTGTGTTCTAGTATAAGCTCCAGTTGTAACGGAGATAACTTTACCACATTTTGCATTTCTACCTTCCAACACATCAACTTCAGTATCTCCTACCTTTATAACTTCAGATGAATCTTCAATATTGAACTTTTTCATCAATGCGTTAATCATAAAAGGAGTTGGGCGACCTTCTTCTACTTCATCACTACAAATTACCGCATCAATTAAATTAGAATTTTTCCAATCTAAGCGATATAAAATTCCTTCAGTAACCAATCTTGTGAAACCAGTATTAAGTGCTACAAATATATTATGTGTATGCAACCAACGGAAAATATCTTCTGTGAAAGGTAAAGGTTTTAAATCTTGTACAGACATATAGAAGCTCAACATTTTTTCTTCAAACACATCGTGAATTGCTATAATTCTTTCATCAATATTTTCAAGGTTAGGATAAAATTTATCCAATAACATACGAATAGCTTCTGTTTTTCTGTAACCCATTACATTTTGTACAGCATCAAAAGGAACTTCCAGTTCATTTTCTAAAAATGCTCCGATAAAGGAATCCGCAACGCTACCTTTATCTACAACGGTGGTTCCCGCCATATCAAATACAACCAATTTGGTGTTCATAATTAATGTTGTTTAGACAAATGATTTTTTGCCAGTTCTTTAAAAAAATTCAAATCGCGGAGTGTTATGTCCGTCAGTTTTGCTTCATCATCCCAAAGCCTCATTTTAACCTTTAAATCAAAAAAAGGATCTTGTTCAAATGCTAATGCTTCTTCCTCATTCATCATACCACCTTGAAACATTAATGTTTTTTGACTGGCTTCTGATAATTTAGCAAGATATTCTGGTCTACGAAATGTAAGATAACGCTTTGCTTCCACATGGCTTTTAACCAAAATGGCAATGCGTTCAGAAAATCCACGATCTATAAGATATTGAGCACCAACACTTTCGTGATCTACTACGCCATAACCATCCATTGAAGCCAAAGATTGATCTTCATCTATTAAATGGCCAATATCATGAAAAAAAGCTGCCAAAACCACTTCATCATCGTAACCTTCTTGAAAAGCCAATTCACCAGCTTGAACCATGTGTTCCAATTGAGAAACAGGTTCACCAATGTAATCGTCTCCACCATGGAGTTCGTATAATTTAAAAACTTCGGTAATTATTGAATCTAAATTCCTGTCCATAATCAAATTTATTCCTGAAATCAACTTAATTACCTAACTATCAAAAGAATAACAATAAGTTAAAGTAATACAGATAAACTATTAAAAAAATTAATCAAATTTGTGCAAAAAACTGTGAAATCGATAACTCTAACTTTAGGCACCTTACTTTTTTTTAATTTTTTTGCATTAGGACAGGTAGATAGTACAGAAAAAGCATTGACTTATAACCCTATAATTATCACAAGTAATAAAATAGCTACAAAGCTCTCAAATACCATTTCATCTGTTGCAGTTTTAAACAATAGACAAATCAAGTATAATTCCTCTAGAAGTGTTCCTGAAATGTTGATGGGTATGCCTGGTGTTTGGATGCAAAAAACCGGACATGCTGGTGGAAGTCCGTTTATAAGAGGTTTAACAGGCAACCAAATTTTACAGATGATTGATGGTATAAGATTGAATAACGCTACATTTAGATATGGTCCCAATCAATATTTAAGTACTATTGATCCTTTTGCAGTGCAACAAATTGAAACTGTGAAATCTGCATTTAGTACTTTATATGGTTCTGATGCTATTGGGGGTGTGGTTAATATTTTACTTAAAGATCCAAGTTTTGCTGATTCTACAACTTCATTACATGGCAGTGTTTCGGGAAAAACGATTTCCAATAATATGGAATACACTGGCAACATGTCTTTAAACTATAAATCAAAAAACATTGCTTGGGATTTAATTTCAACAACCAGTACGTTTGGAGATATTCTAGCTGCCAATCATATTCTTCTAACACCTACCTCATACAACCAACAATCTTTGCATACCAAATTGAAAACCAATCTATTCAATAAAATTGGACTTACTTTATGCTTCCAACAGTTGGTACAAAAAGATGTTGACTTATTTGATCAAGTTTCTTTAAAAGGCTTTAGTACAAATTTAATCAGTCCACAAAAAAGACAATTGTCTTATGCTAAATTTGAAACTAAATTGAATAGCATTTTTGCAGATAACATAAGATTTACTGCTTCACATCAAGTTTCAGATGAAGGAAGGTTTAAAAGAAAGAAAGGTTCTGTAGTATTAACGCATGAGTTTGATCAAGTAATTACAAACGGTTTCCAATTAGAAACCAATAAATCAATTACAAAAAACTGGAAAATCATAACAGGTATTGATATTTACAATGATAATGTAAGAAGTGAAGCGGCAGATATTAATGATACATCTAAATTGGTTACAAAAAAACGAGGTTTGTATGCAAATGGTTCTAAGATGAATTCCTATTCAATATATCACCAACAAGAAATTCAAAAAAGCAAATTTTCGTTTCAATTTGGTGGCAGATTGAGCAGTTATGGAATTCAAATTAAAGATGCCAAATTTGGTGATGTACAATTTAATACACCTGCACTAACTGGAAACATTGGTGCTACTTTCCATCTGAATAAATCTTGGAATATTAATGCTGCAATTAGTGGTTCATATCGATCTCCAAACATTAGCGATTTAAGTAGTTTTGGCAAATTCGATTATGGCACAGAAACACCAACGCCAGATTTAAAACCAGAACGTAGTTTAAACAAGGAAATAACCATTAGAAAAATTAGCAATAACTTATTGTTTAGCATTTCTGGATTCCATAATGAACTCACTAATTTAATAGACAGAGCAAAATCTAGTTATTTAGGAGATACATTATACTTAGGAGATAGAGTTTACCAAAAAATAAATATAGGTAAATCCTATATCTATGGTGCTGAAAGTGAATTTTCGTTTTGGCCTACAAAGAGCTTGAATCTTGCAACACATTTAACCTATACTTTTGGTCAAAATTTAAGTGCAAAAGAGCCTATGAGAAGAATTCCACCATTCTTTGGAAAGGTTAGTGGACAATATTATTTTACTAAAAAATTATATGCCGGAATTGATTGGAATTTTGCTGGTGCACAAAAAAGATTAGCGGCTGGTGATAAAGCCGATCATAGAATCAATCCACTAGGAACTCCGGGTTGGGGAGTTATCAATTTAAAGAGTGGCATTAGTTTTGGGAACATTGGTATTAATGCAGGAATTGAAAATATTTTAGATCAATCCTATAGATTACATGGATCTGGCATTGATGGTTATGGAAGGATGGCTTGGGTTAGATTGCAAGTTGCATTTTAAATATCAGTTGTTTCAGTTGTAGGGGAACGGTTTTTGTTGCCCCTACCCCAGTTGTATCGGCTCTTTGCTTGCTCTTATAGCTGGATACCATGAAGCCAACAAACCAATTAGAAATACAGTAACAATTACCAATAAAAAATCTGCTAAATGTAATTCTACAGGATAATAACCTATTAGAAAAGACTCTCCTTCTAAAGGAACCAGATGATAGTTTACTTGCAAATAATATAATGTTAATGCAATCAAAACGCCAGCAAATGTTCCAATTGATGCAAGCAACAAACCCTCAAGCATAAATATCTTGCGAATTACCCCATTACTCGCTCCCATTGCCATCAACACTTGTATATCCTTTTGCTTCTCTAAAACCAACATTGATAAGGCACCAATCATATTGAACGATGCCACCAACAATATCAACGAAAAAATGAAATAGATTGCCCATTTTTCCAAAAGAATGGTTGAATATAGAGATTGATTTTGTTCAAACCGATTTTCAGCAACAATATTTGGAATTCCCAAACTCAAGATTTGCTGTTGCACCTTAGAAGTGGCTTCTGGATTTACCAAAGCAAGTTCAATTGCAGAGTATTCATCTTCCCCATAATTTAAATACTGTTTTACAAACCCTAAATTCGTAAACAGATACTTATTGTCAAACTCTTGCTGGATTGCAAAACTCCCTGATGGAGTTATGGCACCTTGACTTAAAGCTTCTAAAGGGTTTGAAAAATTTTTTACCCCCTGCTTCGGCATATATAACGTTATAGGAAACAACGACCGATCTGCTAAAATCCCTATTGCATTTTCAATACCTATGCCCATCACCGCTCTTGGATCTTCTTTATTTCCTAAATCAAATTTACCTCTAACCATTTTTGAAGAAACCCCCGAAACGATTTTATAAAAACTATCAACACCTTTAACCACTACAACCGATTGCAAAGATCCGTTTTGCAACAACCCTTTCTCTTCTGCAATCAATGAAACCAACCGCACCCCAGGCAACCCTTGTAGCTTTTCAATTTGATCTTTAGTCAACTGTAGCGTCTTACCTGCTTTTGGACGAATCTTAAGATCTGAATAAAATGATGAATACAACGACTTCACCAAGGTTTCAAAGCCATTAAAGGCACTTAAAATAATGATTAATGCAGCCGTACCCACCATAATTGCAGTTACACTAACCCACGCAATAATATTTATGGCATTGGTAGATTTTTTTGCTTTAAAATATCGCCAGGCAAATGTAAAATACAAAATACTTAATTTTTAAGAGGAAACTTCAGCACTATCGCCTTCAGATTTCAATTTATCCTCATTTATTTGTTTAAACAACTCTTCAATTCTAAACACATGATCTAGTGTATCATCATGAAAAAACCTCAATTCCGGCATTCTCCTTAACTGGCGCTTTACCCTTGCGGTAAGTTCTCTCTTAATTTCACCTTTCCGATTTTCAAATACATCCATCGCTTTGGTTACATCTTTTACCTGATATAAACTCAGGTAAATGCGTACCTCCAATAAATCTGGTGTTACTTTTACATTTGAGATTGAAACCATCCCGCCATGCAACATTGTCAAACCCATTCTTTGAAAAATATCGTTCATTTCTTCTTGTATAACCCCGGCCACTTGCTTCTGTCTTTTTCCTTCTTCCATAAGATTCCACTATAAGGATGTAAATTTAACTACTTTTGCTCACTAAGTAATCTCTCGTTTTTCATGAAAAGTCTCCCAATCATCTATTCTTATATAAAACGCTACCCAAAACTGGTTTCGTTATACTTTGTTTTGAACCTTTTTTCATCGTTTTTCTCCTTGCTTTCCCTAACTTTATTGGCTCCTTTTTTGTCGCTAATTTTTGGCATGAGTGGGCAAGAAAAAATGCTGGGATCTAGATTCAACCTAGGAAATATTACATCCAATTTTTATGCCTATCTCACAAAATTAGTACAAACTCCCGAAGGAAAGATTCAAGCTTTAGGAATTCTTTGCTCTGTAGTTGTGATTTCAATTCTTCTAAAAAATTTATTTCTTTATTTTTCGCTTTACGTGCTTACGCCTATCAGAAATCGAATAATTAATGATATGCGTAACGATATGTTTGAAAAAATCCTCCAACTTCCTATTGGTTATTTTTCTGAACAACGCAAAGGGGATATTATGAGTCGCCTCACGAACGACCTTCAAGATGTTGAATCTTCAACAATAAGTTTTCTTGAAACATTTTTTAGAGAGCCTATCACCATAACTTTATACCTCATTGCGATGATTCAATTGAGCCCTGAATTGTCTGTTTTTTTGGGGATCTTTTTACCATTGGCGGGATTAGTAATTGGTAGAATTGGGCGCTCACTTAAAAAAGTTTCAACACAGGTTCAAGAACAATTGGGAGGAATTTTAAGCACTATTGAAGAAACGCTTGGTGGAATGCGAGTAATTAAGGGTTTCAATGCCGAACAACAGCAACTCAATAAGTTTACAACAGAAAATAACACCCTTCTTACAACAAAAAACAAAGCCAATAGAAGACGGGATTTGGCTTCGCCAATGTCCGAAACAATGGGAATTCTTGCCGTTTGTTGTGTTTTGTATTATGGAGGAAGATTGGTTTTGGGAAATCATTTTTCACTTACCGCGGCTGATTTTTTAACATATATTGCCATTTTTACCCAAATCATTAACCCGCTGAAATCTTTTAGCACTGCATCTTACAATATTCAAAAAGGAGCGGCAAGTATTGAGCGCATTCAAGAATTGATTACAGAGCAAGAGCTTATTAAAGAAACTAAAAATCCTATTGCCCTAAAAAACTTTGAAAACAATATTTCTTTCAACCATATTTCGTTTAAATATCAAGATAAAGAAGTACTTACAGATATTTCAATCAACATTGAAAAAGGAAAAACTGTAGCCTTGGTGGGTTCTTCAGGTTCAGGAAAATCTACACTTGCTGATTTGATTCCTAGATTTCAAGATGTATTTAGTGGAGAATTGCTTATTGATGGCAATAATATCAAAGAATATGCTATAAAAGATGTTCGCAATTTGATGGGAATTGTAACCCAAGAACCTATATTATTCAATGATACAATTGCAAACAATATTGCATTGGGCAATCCAACGGCAACTATTGAAATGATAGAAAATGCCGCAAAAGTGGCAAATGCACACAATTTCATCATTGGAAAAGAAAACGGTTACAATACCAATATTGGCGATAGAGGTTCTAAGTTGAGTGGTGGGGAACGCCAAAGGTTAACCATTGCAAGGGCAATTTTAAAAAATCCACCGATATTAATTTTAGACGAAGCAACATCATCTTTGGATACAGAAAGCGAGCGTTTGGTGCAAGATGCACTTAATCATTTAATGAAAGACCGAACAAGCATAGTTATTGCCCATCGGTTATCTACAGTTCGCTATGCAGATGAAATTTTGGTTTTAAATAAAGGCAGAATTGTAGAAAGAGGAAAACACGAAAACTTGCTTTTGCAAGATGGCATCTACAAAAAATTGGTAGAAATGCAGGAAGTAAAATAAAAAGTATCCAACTAACCTAATATAAAAAGTAAAGGGAAACAAATTGTTTCCTTTTACTTTTTATAATCCTTTATAATAATCCTTAATGAATTTTGTAAAATCTATTATTTTTTACTCATTTTGGCCTCCATACTTAATGTAGCATGAGGAACAGCACGCAAACGAGCTTTCTCAATTAACTTACCAGTTACCCTGCAAATTCCATAAGTCTTATTCTCTATACGAATCATCGCTTTTTCCAATTTGTCAATAAAATCAATTTGGCGACTAGCCATTTGATTCAATTGCTCTCTTTCCATGTTAAGGCTACCGTCTTCCATTGTCATGTAGCGGTTATCGCTTTCATCACCACTCATATCGCCTTTGCGAGTGATCATTCCATGCAAATAAGTCAATTCTTTTTTTGCAGATTCAAGTTTGGTAGTAATTAATTCTCTGAATTCTGCAAGATCAGCATCACTATAGCGTTGAGAAAAAGCAGCAACTTCTTGTTCTTGAGTATCCAAAATTGATTTCATGAAATCTGGCTCATATTTCTTCACATCTGTAGTTGTAAGCTTAGGAATCACTACTGGTTTAGCCGCTTTTTTTTCTTCAGCAGATTTTGATTTTTTTGCTGGTGCTTTCTTCGGTGCAGCTGCAGAAACATTTTGATCTGCTGTATCTTTTCCAGTTGAATTTATTTCTTCTGATTGATTAATTGTAGACAATTGAGTATTAGTTTTAGGTGTTAATAAATCATTCAAATTATATCAGTACTTAAATTTATTTCAGTTGCCAATTTAATTGAATATTCTGTATTTTGAATCAAAACAATATCAATTAGATAAATATTTTGGTCAAAAGATTTTTTAGCATTTTAATGATGGGAAATATTGGTTATTTAATAAATATATTATTTCGCTTCACTTTAAATAGAATCAATTTAGTTTTTCAACACTAACTTTTAAAGGAATTTCATTTACATCTATTTCAATTCCTTCGTTAAGTTCGTCAACCAATTCAAGTCTATCAGCTAAAATTTCTGCACAAATATAGGTATTATATTTTGTGAAAGAGTTTTGTAAACTTTCTTGTTTTGTTAATTGCACAACAATTCTGTCTGTTAAGGCATAACCATTGTCTTTTCTAATTTTTTGAATTCGGTTTACCAACTCTCTTGCGTTTCCTTCTTGCTCCAATTCTTCAGAAATTGTAATATCCAATGCTACAGTAAGATTGTTTTTATTGGCAACCATCCAACCTGGCACATCCTCACTTTGGATATCTACTTCATCCCTATAAATTTCTACAGCTTCACCATCTAATTGTATTGTAATGACACCTGAAAATTCAACTGCTCTAATTTGATCTTGATTGAAAGTAGTAATTATAGCCGCGGCTTGTTTCATTTTACCACCCAATTTCTTACCTAGCGCCACAAAGTTTGGCTTTATCTTTTTCTGGATAAACGCATTGTCAGGATTTAGGTATTCAATTTCTTTTACGTTGACTTCAGCTTTAATTAAATCTTCTACCAAAATCATTTGGTTTTTCATTTCAGCATCAAGTACTGGAATTAAAACTTTTTGAAGTGGTTGTCTTACTTTGATATTTACTTTTTTGCGGATAGACAACAACAACGAACAAGCGTCTTGTGCCAATTGCATCCGCTTTTCAAGTGGCTGATTGATTTCTTCTTTTGTTACATTTGGAAATTTGGCATGATGCACTGATTCTACTTGATGCAACCCTGAAACTTTATTCAAATTGGTAAATACAATATCTGCAAAAAACGGCGAAATGGGTGCAGTTAATCTACATACTGTATCTAAACACTCAAATAAAGTTTGATAAGCACTGATTTTATCTTCTTCGTATTCACCTTTCCAGAACCGGCGTCTGCAAAGCCTTACATACCAGTTGCTCAATTGACTGTCTGTAAATTCTTCAATAGCCCTTCCTGCCAATGTTGGTTCAAAGTTGTTCATGTAATCGGTAACATTGGCAACCAAGCTGTTTAAAGTGGATAGAATCCATTGGTCAATTTCTGGCCTTTGTTCTAATGGGATGTATTCTTCTTTAAAACTAAATCCATCCACATTAGCGTATAAAGCAAAAAACTGATACGTGTTATATAAAGTACCAAAGAATTTGCGTTGTACTTCTTTGATGCCATCCATATCAAATTTAAGATTATCCCATGGCGAAGCATTTGTAATCAAATACCACCTAGTAGCATCTGCCCCATATTGTTCGATGGTTGCAAAGGGATCTACTACGTTTCCTAGACGTTTGCTCATTTTGTTGCCGTTCTTATCTAATACCAAACCGTTGGAAACCACAGTTTTATATGCAACAGAATCGAACAACAATACGCCTAATGCGTGAAGGGTATAAAACCATCCACGGGTTTGGTCAACCCCTTCGGCAATAAAATCTGCCGGAAAAGCCTGACCCAAATCTACCATCCCTTTGTTCTCAAACGGATAATGCCATTGTGCATAAGGCATCGCTCCAGAATCAAACCATACATCCACTAAATCTAGAACCCTTTTCATAGGTAATCCGCTATCACTTACTAAAATAATATCGTCTACATAAGGCTTATGTAAATCCAAAATTCCGTCGTGCAAATATTTTGTATTGGTATCAACACCCAATATTTCTGCAGCTTTTCGGATTTCTGCATTCAATTCGTTTATCGATCCAATACATTTTTCTTCTGCACCATCTTCTGTTCTCCAAATTGGTAGTGGCGTTCCCCAAAAACGACTTCTACTCAAATTCCAATCCACCATATTCTCTAGCCAGTTGCCAAATCTTCCTTCGCCGGTAGATTTTGGTTTCCAATTGATGGTTTTGTTGAGTTCTACCATTCTATCTTTTAGTGCTGTAGTTTTAATAAACCAAGCATCTAAAGGATAATACAAAATGGGTTTATCGGTTCTCCAACAATGGGGGTAACTGTGTTCGTATTTCTCTACTTTAAAAGCACGATTGTCTTTTTTCAGCTGGATAGAAATATCAACGTTTACATCTTGGAAATCCTTTTGGTCTTTGTAGTTTTTTACATAGCGGTTGCTAAATTCACCCAAGCCGTCTACAAATTTACCTTCTTTATCTACGAGTGTTAAAATACCAATATTGAATTTTTTACCTACTTTATAATCATCTGCACCAAATGCAGGTGCTGTATGAACAATACCTGTACCGTCTTCTGTGGTTACGAAATCGCCACAAATTATTTTAAAAGGATCAGCGTTTTCGGTTATTTCTTGAATTTTATCGAGACTATTTGCTTCAAAAGGGAGCAATTGTTCGTACTTGCAATTTTCTATATTTTTCCCTTTAAAGCGGGATAATATTTTCCAAGGAATTACTTTATCGCCCTCTTTGTAAGCATCAAAATCAGCATCTTGGGCTTCGGATTTAAAATATTTGGGGATTAATGCTTCAGCCAATATAACACCTACTGGCAAAAAGGTATAAGGGTTGAAGGTTTGAACGAGCACGTAATCTATATTAGGTCCAACTGTTAAACCTAAGTTTGAAGGTAGCGTCCACGGGGTGGTGGTCCAAGCCATGAAAAACAGTTCAAGTTCTTTGGGATAGGCATCAAAAAGAAAAGCAGATTGAGCATTGTTGATGGCTTTAAACATTGCTACACAGCTGGTATCTTTTACGTCTTTGTAAGTACCGGGTTGGTTGAGTTCGTGAGAGCTTAAACCTGTTCCAGCGGCTGGAGAATAGGGCTGGATGCTTACACTTTGATAGAGTAATCCCTTTTTATACAATTGTTGCAAGCACCACCATAAAGACTCGATGTATTCATTTTTAAAGGTGATATAAGGATCATTAAGATCAACCCAGTAGCCCATTTTGCGGGTGAGATCGTCCCATTTGTCTTTGTAGCGCAAAACTACTTCTCTACATTTTTGGTTGTAATCTTCTACAGATATTTTTTTACCTATATCTTCTTTGGTGATGCCCAATTCTTTTTCTACGCCCAATTCTATTGGCAAACCGTGGGTATCCCAACCACCTTTACGTTTAACTTGGAAACCTTGCATGGTTTTGTATCGGCAAACCATATCTTTTAGGGTTCTTGAAATAACATGGTGAATACCGGGCATTCCATTTGCACTAGGCGGACCTTCATAAAACACGAAAGGTTTTGCACCTTCCCGCAGGGATACTGATTTTTCAAAAGTTTGATCAGCTTCCCATTTGCTTAAAATGTCTTTTTCAAATGCGGGTAAATTGAGTTGAGAATACTCTGTGTATTTTTGCGCCATAATTTTATTTCAAGAATGGCTGCAAATTTACAAAAAATGCTGTTCAAATAAACTTATAATATGAATGTCAAACTTCCCAATATTATAGAGTAGTAATTTTTTTACTCATACGATATACCAGGCTCCGTAGGAGCGACATATTTTACTGAAATTATTGATGCTCAAATATTTGTTTCGCTCCTACGAAGCTTAATCATTTTGTAAAACTCGTTTCTACTAACATTTGGCTCCTACAGAGCCCAGTTAACTTTCATCAAATCTCCTTTTTATCCCCGATTCCGCATTAGAAGTATTTGTTCAAATATTTGGCTAAAGCCAATCAATAAATTGGCTTTAGCCAAATATTTTAATAACTACTTTCAAAGCTTAATCTGGAATAAATTAACGCTCAACTGAAATCAAAGAAGCCTTTATTGGTATTCCAAGTGTGGTTTTAACTATTTTAACAGGCTTGCAAACAAATACTTCATTTTCGAGTAAACAACGTTCAAAATAAGTTTTCCCATTCATATCAAAATAAATGATAAAAGCATCCTCAATAGAGGGAATAGCTTGTAAACATTCCTTAATTTTTTGCTTTGTTGCAGTTATGTTGATATTTACACGTTCAATTTCAATTAAAACAATCAAATCTGTTGTTTCTTGATTTATCACTACAAAATCGATATTGAAATCTCTTGAAAAATGACTTGGTGTTGTCTCATAACCAATTTGGCTCAAG
>CAMBYC010000075.1 GCA_945871875.1 Sphingobacterium thalpophilum | reverse complement strand
ATATTGAGCACTTCTTTTACATCAGGGTGGCGAACATAATATTCTACTTCTGCAAAATCTGGTACAACATTTGCCGCTTTCCCACCATTTGTAATCACATAATGAACTCGGGCATCTGGAGAAATATGTTCACGCATCATGTTTACCATCAAATCCATTGATTCTACTGCATCAACAGCAGATCTTCCATTTTCTGGGGCTGCCGCAGAATGCGAAGCTTTTCCGTAAAACCTAAACATTCCAGTTTTTACAGCCAGAGACGATTCGGCATTTGCATTGTTTGCATCACTTGGATGCCAATGTAAAACAATATCAACATCTTTAAAAAGTCCTTCCCTTGCCATATACACTTTCGCTCCGCCACCTTCTTCTGCGGGAGTTCCGTAAAGTCTGATGCTTCCTTGGTTTCCCGAAGACGCAAGCCACTCTTTAACTGCAATGGCAGCAGCAGCAGATGCAGATCCAAATAAATTATGGCCGCAACCATGACCGCTGCCGCCATCTATCAAAGGTTTACGTGCAGCAAATGTATCTTGCGACAAACCCGGAAGGGCATCAAATTCCGCTAAAATTGCAATTACAGGTTTCCCTTTTCCATAAACAGCTGTAAATGCTGTTGGAATTCCTGCTACACCAGCTTCAACAGTAAAGCCGTTTGATGTCATCAATTGCTGAAGCAAATTGCTACTCTTAGTTTCTCTATATCCCAATTCAGCTGCACCCCAAATTTGCTTGGCTGTTGAAATATAAGTTTCAGAATGGACTTCAATTGAATGTTGTACGTATTGTTTTCCAAAATCTACAATGGCAGGTTTTATTTGAGCATTACTTAAAAAAATGCTGCATAAGAAAATTACAATTAGTGAATACTTCATATTTACATTAGATATTTATAAAAGTTAGATTCAAATGTAAACATGGAACGTCAAAAAAATTGGATTATCTATTACAACAGTTGAGATTTTTTGGAGTGATTGTTCAAATAAATTGTTTTTAACCTTAATAATTTTCTTAAAGCAGATTTTTATATCTTTTAACTCATTAAATATTATTTCACCGGATTGAATAGATCTTTTTAATTCTGTTTCGATAATCAGATTATCATGCCAATTTCCCAGCAATTCTGTTAAACCAATCTGTTTTGGCTGGTTAAATTGGGGGAATTTTATAAATTTTTGCATATAGATATACTTTTTCAATAAAATTCTTTCAGCATGAAGGGTTTCATTTTCACCCAAATTTGTGTAAAATTTATAAACGATATCACTTTTGAGCTTATTGATGTAATGATTTACAGATTTGTAAGTTATAGTTTCACAATGGTTTAAATTCTTTTTATAAAATGCATAGATTTTTTTTAATGAAATATGATTAATCATATTAAAAAACTGAAGCTTCAACATTTTAATCTTTTCATCAATACAAAATCTATAATTACCTAGCATTTCAGGATAAATGAAAGATAATTTTGCACTTGTTATCTGATGGTTTCTAATTTCCCCTGATATGCGGAATATCTTTTTTAAAAATTCACATACCTCTAATGATATCGAATTTGTAAATTGTAAAAATTCTAAAAAGGATTTGAATTTTTTGATGATTAACCTTAATTCATGAAAGGTTTCATTGGTGAAACTTGCTTTTGGTTGATTAAAGATTCTAAATATATCAATCAACCTTTTTTTTAAATATTTTTTGGGTTGTATCATGATGTGATAGTAAAAAATTACTATTACAACTTCAATACCTAAAATCGGTTAACATTTAACCTTCAAGATCTAAAAAAATTAATAAAAACTTATTTAATAGTTGTAGCGTTTAAAATATTGCCTAAAACGCCATATTTTACTAGATTCAATCTTTTAACTACTGGTTGAAAAATTAGCTTTAAAGCTATTTTTTTATCTGTTTGAGATAGACCTATCTCAGTAAAAAAGGTATCAAAAAGTGTTGGAAAGTTTTTTAAAAAGAAGGATAAATCTTCTTTTCTAAAATAATAGCGAAATGACAAATAGGAATACATCCCGCTGAAATCCTCAGGCTTCCAAGTAAAACCGTAATGATCTGTTTCTGTTTTGAATAAATCAACAGATTCTTTAATTAAACCTTGTTTTACACTAACCCCAAGGCATAAAACCAGCTTTTGTTGTACAGATTTTTTCAAATCAAATTCTGGATAATTTCTATTGTATTCAAATTGATCTGAAAGTCTATTGTCTATTAAAACGTTTCTTTCTGCTACTGTTTTTAGAGCATTATACATTCTAACCGCATTTCTGCTCATGCTGTGTTCATGTACTCTATAATTTGCAAGGTCTTGGTTAATAATTGATAATTTTGCCCCAGCTTTAAAAAATCTAACCCATAAATCCCAATCTTCGGCACTGTTAAGTGTTTCATCAAATAAACCAGTTTTTTCTAAAAAAGATTTGTGAATACCTATTGAAACTGGAGGACAAATATTACTACCGATTATGGACTCGAACTTCAAATCAGATGAAATGGATACAGAGCGATGAATAGAGCGTGAATCATTAAAATACGAATAACCTGTAATAGCAATATCAAATCCAGAGGAAAGTTTGTTGTAAATATGTTGTAAAAAATGGGGTTTCAGTGTATCATCCGAATCTAGAAAAACGAGATATTCACCTTTTGCAAATGAAATTCCAAAATTTCGTGCAGACGATAATCCTCCATTTGATTTGTATAAATATTGTAACCTACTTTCTTTTTTAGAAATTAAATGAGCAACTTCTTTTGTATTATCCGGTGATCCATCATCAACCAACAAAATTTCAAAGTCGGTGTAACTTTGTTCCATTAAACTTCCAATACATTCTTCAAGGTATTTGGCTTGTTGAAAACATGGAATAATAATAGAAAATTGAGGCATATTTAAATGAATATTTTATTGTAAATAATGATGTAGTATATTGAAAAAGTATTAAACTATTTTGTAATATACTTTTTTATTATACTTTTTATTTTTTTCTTAAATAAATTAAATTGTATTTTCTTTTTTCGTTGTAAATAGTAAGAATGTTTTTTATATAATCCTATCGATTGAGGAAATTCCTCCTTCAAAATAGCCATATGTTCTTTAATAATGGGCTCAATATTTTCAATTCCACTGCTAACACCTGTGCAATCAAATATTGTTATGGGTTTTTTAATATGAAAACTTGTGGCTTCATACTTAAAAAATGCATTCATGAAAAAATGCCAGTCTGCACAAATTTTGTAACTCAAATTGTGCAAACCTGTTTTGTTAAATAAACTTTGTCTGATTAATGTTGCTTGGTGAGGCATGCCCTTTGTAAACATGAATTTTTCATCAATAATATCTGGAAATTGATATTCATTGAATTGGTCATCTTTTTTATAAATAATGTCGCCATAAAGTATATCATAATTTCCCAATTCGGGTACAAATGCTGCTAAACTATTTTCGTCTTTAAACCAATCACCGCTGTTTAAGAAGAGGATATAATCTCCGGTTGCATTTAAAATTCCTTTGTTTTGGGCATCATAAATTCCTTTATCTTTTTCAATTATAATTTTTGAAAATAGACCATTGTTGGCTAAAATATATTCAGCACTTCCATCTGTAGATCCACCATCAACAATTATAAATTCGGGCTTAATACCTTTTTGATTTAATACACTATTTACAGTAAGCATCAAACCTGTAAGATTATTGTAATTTATAGTAACAATAGATACGGAGTTCATAATTATAATTTATTGTTTTATTGCAATCACTATAAACTTAAATAACCTTCTTTTAGTATAAAAAAAGGTTATTTAAAAATTTATATTATAAGTTTAAGATGCTATTTTAAGCTTTTTTATTCTTTAGTTATTTTTTTGGTTACAATATTTCCACCAATTGTAAAGCACTGTATAAAATAATTTCCGGGTTTTAATTTACTTATGTTTACAGCTTGATTAACACTTCCGTTAAGTTGTTTTTTTAATACAATTCTACCTTGGCCATCAAAAATATTAATCGCTTGTAATGGATTTCCTTTTGTGAAGATGAAAGCTGATGTAGGGTTTGGATAAATTGAAATGCCTTCATCTTTTAATTGCTTACCAAGCACTTGAATTTTGCTGTATTGAATAGAACCGTCTTTATCTACAATTTCTAATCTATAGTACAACTTTGTTAAATCATTGATATTCAAATCTGTGAAAGAATAATTTCCTGCACCAGAGGCTGCAATCTTGCCAATTGTACTAAACTGTAATCCGTTTATACTTTGTTGTATGTTAAAATAAGCTGTATTGATTTCAGAAGCTGTTATCCATTTAAGCAAAACTGAATTCGTATTTATATCTTTCCAATTTGCGGAAAAATCTGTCAACAATACTGGTAATGTTACCAAATAAGAAGGGCCAACTTCCGACAAAGATAAGGGGTGGTTTGTGCTGGTTGCCGTTGAATATTCATCACAACCAACATCTTTTGAAGCTTTATCTGATGGTCTTGCGTCTTTGTTGATATCCAATAAAATAGATGGATCATCATCAATATTGGTAATATCCAAAATTGTTGGGTAATTGGTGCTTGAGGCATTGATTGCTGGACTAGAAGAAGACAAACCATAAAACCCATCTGCATTTAAAGTCAATTGAGGATTGGTGCTTATCATTCCTGTTGAAATTGATATACCTAAACTACCTTGATTGATATTTCCTGCCCAGGTTGTGCCTCCATTTGCATTTGTAAATATACTCCCTGAAGATTTTTTAAAAATATTATTTGCCCAAGTATTTGATGTAGCACCTGTTCCACCCAAATCAATATTGCCACAATTAACAAAAGTATTGTGAATAAAATTGATGTTGTTCAAGTTAGGAATAACATAAACCAATGTCACAGCATCCATAACACCAGATACTCCGGCTGATTCAAAATAATTATTGTAGCAATAAATATCGTTTGCTTCTTTAGCTCTTATGCCACCCGAGCCGTTGATGAAAAAGTTTCCGTAAGCAACATTTCTATTCCCATTTCTAAAAACTAACATACCAGCAGGATTGTTGGTAAAAGTGCAATAGCGAATAACATTTTCACAACATTTTACTGAAATACTCTCACTATCACCCATACCTACATCATTGAAATAGCAATATTCCACAGTAGTTCTTGAATTGTTGGTTGATTCTGCACCTAAACCTAATCTTATGGGTTCATTTCCAAAATCTCCGCCCAATCCTGGAAAATTCTGAAAAGAGCAATACCTTATTTTATGATATCCAGGAACAGTAGGAGAAGTATTGATTTGTATAGTACAACCTATAACTGCATCCGCTGGTTTATTTTCCAAATTGCAATAAGATATTTCATTGTATTGAGATCCTGCATTAATGTCAATATACTTTTTTGCATAATAATTTTTAATATTCAAATGAGATATAACATTACGGTTTCCGTTAACACTTATAATATTACCTCCACCAATGTCTCCAGAGGTAATTTGAAATCCAGTAAATGTGATGTTGTTGCCATTTAAAGTGATAGAATTGGTGCCATTTAAAGAAACACCACCCATTGTTTGAGGTTTTATAGTGATATTACTTTTATTGATGGTTAATGTATTGTTTAGGTAAGTTCCATTTGCCAGAACTATAATATCCCCGGAAGATGAATTATCTATAGCTGTTTGAAGTTGAGTAACTGATGATACATTCACCGTACTTTGGCCATTTACAATTGATGTAGCTCCAAAAGCAACAAGTAATTGCATTAATAATGCCCTATAAAAAACTCTAAATGTTGATTGTAATAAAATTTGAGAAAGCTTCTGAAATAAATACATTTAAATAAATTGATAAACCTTGAAAAGAAATAGATATAAATTATAGATAAAGTTAATGAAGTCTTAATGTTAATTTGCTTTAAATTTTTAATCTAGATTGTCTGAATTTTTCAACTGGTATTTCTACCCATTTATGAAGAAGATATGCATTCACTAATAAAACTAAAGTTTTTACAATATTATTTTTGAAAAGCTCAAAAGGTATAACATTACAAATATTAATTATTAAAATATGTGATATATAAATTGGGTAAGATAAATTACCCAACAGCATATCCAAATAATTAGATTTCAGCGAATTAAATAAAAAAGGTATTCCAATGATAATTGTAAAAAAATAAATAATTTCTTTAAAACTAAATGGCAAAAGTGAACATTTATATGCTGGTATCCATTGGTAAAAAAAGGTAAATATAAAAATGATAATGTAAAAAAAGAGGTTTATTTTTTGATTGTATTTTATTTTTTTTAAATATTTATACAATTGATAAGAAAAATAACCTGATAAAAACAATGCCATTTCAGTTGGAAAGAACCTATTTAACCAAGGGTCATATTGAAGATGTAAAACATTATATAAGTGGCACCTTAAAACTAATGAAGTGCAAATTATGACTAATATTATTTTTGGTTTTTTTGTAACCAAAAATGGTGCAATCAGGTAAAACATCAATTCTACCCCTAACGACCATCCTTGTGGAATAGCCTGAAATGAGTCAACTTTTGTTAAATAAATTGCATTATTTATTGTGAAAAAAAGATTTCCAGAGGAATTGTCAAATGCTAAAAACGGAACTAAATCTTTTAGAAATATAAAAATATTTGAAAAAACAAGAAATATTATGGAGAGAATAGAGGGTTTGTTTTCAAGATAGAAGCC
Source organism: Sphingobacterium thalpophilum (assembly GCA_945871875.1). GTDB lineage: Bacteria > Bacteroidota > Bacteroidia > Chitinophagales > Chitinophagaceae > Pollutibacter. Next base: position 8,797 of record CAMBYC010000075.1, on the reverse strand, counting down.
AATTATATGAAATTCTAGACCATTGCTTTTGAAATAAATAATGAAACAACTTACTAATTCTAGAATTAAAATACACCAATAAACCGGATACAATCTCATTAATCTATTTGATATAAAAAGCAGATAAGATTTGTTTTTGCCTACATACTTTTCATTTAGAATCATGGTGATATAGAAACCAGATAAAATAAAAAAAGTCTGCACAGATATTTGTCTTCCCACCATCTCTAATGTAAAAATGGCATTCCCATGGCTTGCAACTACAGAAAGTGCCAATAAAAGTCTTAATAAACCCATAGATTAGAACAAGGTAGTAATTTTAAAATGGACTATAATCATATTTAAAATCTCTATAAATGATTTGTAGAAATTTCAATTAGCATATAAAACAAATCAATTTTAAACATGTTGCATAATGGGTAAACGCAATTTTGTTTTTTGAAACAAAAATCTTTAATTTTTCTAATAGAATTGAAGTTTTTTCGTTTATCATTAATTAAATTCATAAAATTATTTGGGATTTGAACCCCTATAATCAAATGTAAAATGAGCGAACAAAAGAAAGTAATGGTAACGGGTTGTTTTGATATGGTGCATAGTGGACATGTAGCATTTTTAAATGAAGCGAAAAAATTTGGTGAGGTATATGCATGTATTGGAAATGATGAGAATGTATTTGGGTTAAAAGGAAGATATCCAATCAATCATCAATTTGAGCGGAAGTATATGCTAGAAAATCTTTTAGCAGTAAAAGAATGTAAAATCAATAAAGGCATGGGAATTATTGATTTTTTAGAGGAGATGGATGAAATCAAGCCTGATGTTTTTTTGGTAAATGAAGATGGTGCCACACCTGAAAAAGCTAAAATTTGTGCAGAAAGAGGCATAGAATATAAAATATTTAAAAGAGTTCCTCATGGAGATTTGCCTGAAAGGTCAACAACCAGTTTACGAACTACTTGTTTAATTCCTTATCGTTTAGATTTGGCTGGCGGTTGGTTAGACCAACCTTTTGTCTCTAAATTTTATGCTGGTCCAGTTTTGACCATTTCAATCGAACCCACTATGGAATTTAACAATCGCAGTGGGATGTCATCAAGCACTAGAAACAAAGCTATTGAATTGTGGAAAACGGAAATTCCTGCTGGCGACAGAGAAAAATTGGCAAAAGTGTTGTTTACGTTTGAAAATCCTCCAGGAACAAAAGAAATTGCAGGCTCACAAGATGCATTGGGCATTGTAATGCCTTGTTTAAACAAGTTGCATTATGAAGGCGGATATTGGCCAACATCGATAGAATCGTTTGATGATGAAGATGTTATTGGCTGGATTGAACAGCATTTGTTTTTAATTACTTTAGGTCCAAGAGAATCGGGTTATTCAGTTTTAGAAAATACCAATATTTCCGAAATTGGGGCAAAAGCATTAGCTGTAGCGGCTGAAGATTGCTGGAAGGCGATTATTGCAAAAGATGTGGAGGGATTTGGAAAGGCATTAGCAGCATCATTTGAAGCTCAGATTAGTATGTTTCCTAATATGGTGACGCCTGATATTATGGAACAAATTGAAAACTATAAGCCCTTGGTAAAAGGTTGGAAATTGAGTGGTGCCGGTGGAGGAGGATATCTTGTTTTTGTTGCAGACAAACCATTGGAGCATGCTATTCAATTGAAAATCAGAAGAAAAGACGGAAACTAAATTAATTATTAATTGAGAATTAAGATTCAGGAATTAAGGTAAATAAAAACCATCCTTTGGGGATGGTTTTTATTTTATTAAACTTTTTTCAATTTAAGCTTCTGGAGAAAGGTATTGTGCATAAGCATATCCTTCTTCACCATCTTTGGTTATTATTTTCCACCAGCTGTCGTTGGTTTTTTCTACCAAAGTAACAATCTCATTGTGAGCAGCTTTTCCTACGATTGCACCTTCAGTTGTTGGAGTACTTCTAATGTTTAAATTAGATGTATCGGTAGTTACTTTTAATAGACTTCCAGCTTCTGCTTTAATATCAATATTCATTAACAAATCGCCACTAGTCATGTCTGGATCAATCTTATTGTAAGTTGCCCATAGAGTATCATAATCTGCAGTGCTTTTTGCAGTTCCACTAATGTGTAAAACGCCGTCTTGTTCTGCCATCGCTAAATTGGATACACCAAGTGCATTAGCTTGTTGTAACAATTCAGCGTATTTTGTTTGCAATGCCATAATTAATATTTTTAAATTATTGAATAATTATTTTTTGGTAGTTAACATCGTAACATCAGGAACAATCTTTGCAGCAGCAAAAATTTGCATAATTTTCATTCTATCTTTTGAAGAAACTTCTCCGCTCAATGCAGGCTTTTCAGTAGAAAAATCAGCAACAACTCCTTTGATATCTTTCAAACCATCTTTCAAAGTCTGAATAACTGAAGCATCTAATGTAGTTGTTACAGATGCTGGTACAACTGGTGCAATAACTGTGCAATTGTTTACAGTTGACTTTATTCCTTTTACTGCTGAAATTAATTTTTCTGCAGCAGAAATTACAGTTGAATCATTTAACTCTCCGCTTATAGTTGCTACACCTTCTTTAACGTCTACAATTACTTTAGATAATGTAGAATCTGCTTTTAAAGCTGCTTCAATTGTTGCTTTAAGATCTGCATCTTTTGGTTTACATCCAATAATAAACAAAGAACTAAATAGGGCTATAGCCAATAATGTTTTACGCATAAATTTTGTTTTATAACTGAAAGTTATGATAATTTATAATTGAATAATTTTCTGAACTTACATTTATATATTAACATAATATTAATTTAAACAAAATAAAGTTTTGAGGTTCAAAAACTTATAAATTTTTCAAATCTATATTGTGCAAAGTGAAATCCATAGAAATGGTAAATTGATTAACAATCAATCATTTAAAGTTAAAATTTGGGCTATTCATCTTCAAATATTGCTTCTACTTCCACGTAAAGATTGAAAGTTAAAGAACTAATAACGAAATTTAAATAACAATTATGTACGAAAAATCAAACCTAAAATTAAGTTTGATAAAACTAATTTCTTGATTGAATTAAGGTATCATAAAAAATTTGTAGTCTAAATTTTATGAAAATTGCCTAAGATATGACTATGCGTAAATGCATTAATTTATTGTTTTCAGTTTAGCATTATGAAATTTTACCACATCAACTTTTCCATATTGACACCATAACACCTGACGCTATAATGAATAAAATTCCCGTTAATGTTAATGCATCAGGAAATTTATCTCCCAAAAATTGACCTAAAAAAACCGAAACTACAATATTGAAATAGTTTATAGCAGATACCACTCCAGCTTTTCCTGCACTATAAGCAAGTGTAACAAAATATTGACCAATTAAAGCAAATAAAGCCAATAGAATTAAATAAAACCATTCATTACCAAAAGGGGTTTTCCATTTAATAAAAAACATTTCATCAGCAGGAAAACGAAATACATAATGTCCCAACATTCCTAAACAAGGCAAAAGAATGCCACATATCAAAAACGACAATACAATGATTCTTTTGTCATAATAATTGGTTAGTTTTCCCACTGTAAGATATGCAATTGCAGAAGTGCATCCAGATAATAAGCCAGCAAAATGATAATACCATGGCAAATGCATTCCAGGTTTGTAAACCATCAACATTCCCGCAAATCCAATAATTACTGCTAAAATTACTTTCCAACCGTTGAATTCTCCAAATAAGAAAAAACTGAAAATAGTAATGAAAATGGCAGAGGTAAGGTTATAAGTCATTGCCGTTCCTAAAGGTAAATGCAACACGCAATACAATAGGGTGTACAAAGCCACTGCACCCATTAATCCTCTAAAAATAAGTCGACCAAACTTTCCACCTTCATGAATTGCTTTTTTTTGAATCAAGCTAGTAGATAAAAATAAAAAGCCAATTGCATTTCGGTAAAACACCAATTGTCCGGCATTGAAACTGCCTTTCAATAATTTTGCAGATGCCCCCATAAATGAAAAACAAGTGGCTGCAATGAGCATGTAGAATAGAGCTTTGTTGGTAGAGGAAAGATTCAAGTTTTAAGTAGTAAGTAGTAAGTGAAAAGTGGTAAGTGGTAAGTGAAAAGTTGTAAGTGATAAGAAAAAATTCTAGAAAATTAAGATATGGAATATTTTACAATTTTTATACTATTTCCTAACTACTAAATACCACTAACTACTTACGACTTATCACTTATCACTTACAACTTACTACTTACTACTAACCGCTCCACTGCTGCTTCTATTGTTTCTTTTTTCTTAGTGAAGCAAAAGCGGATAACTTTATCATCTTTGCCATTTTGATAAAATGCAGAAACTGGAATTGGGGTTACACCAAATTCTTTTGTCATTTGTAGAGAAAAATCCATATCACCTTGATCTGAAATTTTCTCATACGTGCTGCAAATAAAATAACTACCAGACGAAGGAAACAGTGTAAATTTTGTTTCTTTCATCAGGCGAATAAAATAATCTCTTTTTTCTTGCATTTGGAAAGATAAATCTAGATAAGTGGATTTTTGTTTCATAAATTCTGAAAGTGCAACTTGTGCTGGCGTAAAGCAACTGAAGCAATTGAATTGATGAATTTTTCTAAATGCATTGGTTAATGTTGTTGGAGCAACCATATAACCCAATTTCCAACCTGTGCAATTGAATACTTTGCCGAAAGAAAAGCAAACAAAACTCCTTTCCATTAAGTCGGCGTAGCGCATAATACTCAAATGCTGTAATCCATCATAAATGAGATGTTCATAAACTTCATCACTTATGATATAAATATTGGTGCCGGCAACTGTATTTCTTAATTCTTCAATATCTGATTCAGAAATTACAGTTCCTGTGGGGTTATGGGGTGAATTTATAATTAAAGCCTTAGTTTTATTGGTTATTGCATTTCTGATAGCTTCCCAATCAATTCTGTAACCAGGTAGTTTTAGTGGAATCAAAATAGGTATTCCACCATTGACTTCAATATTAGGTATATAACTATCGTAACAAGGTTCTATTACAATAACTTCATCTCCTGGTTCTAGTATTGTAGTAAAAACAGTGTAAATGGCATAAGTGCCACCAGGGGTTATTGTAATTTCAGTATCTGGATTTATTTTCGTTTGATATAAGAAATCTATTTTTTCAGATAACCTTTCTCTTAAAGGCATCCAACCCGCCATTGGAGCATATTGGTTGTAATTTTCTGCCATTGCTTTAGTTACCAATTCTTGCAACCTTTTATCCATTGGAAAATCTGGAAATCCCTGTCCAAGATTAATAGACTTTGCCTCATTAGCTGCAGAAGTCATTAAGGTAAAAATATTAGTACCAATTCGCGGGAGTTTATTCATTGTAGTTGTTAGTTGATAGTTGATAGAAAAACTTAATTAATAATAATATTCAATTAATAATTCATAATTTAGGCATTAATTAAACAACTAACAACTAACAACTAACAACTAACAACTAACAACTAACAACTAACAACTAACAACTAACAACTAACAACTAACAACTAACAACTAACAACTTACTACTTACTACTTACTACTTACTACTTACTACTTACTACTTATTAGGATATTTCTCCTTCCCCTTGCTGTAAAACCAAATAATCCTATTCATCTTGTCGTCTTCACCGCCATCTACTTCATTAAACACTTCATACATAGATTGCTTTGCGAATTTTTTCGATAAGCCTGTAAGCGTTTTTAAGGGTTGATTCATTTGATCTAATGGAATATTATTTGGTTTGAAATTATATACAGCAGCATTTTTTACTGTTGTAAAACAATCCGCCATTGGTTTTGCAGTGGCATCTATTACATTCATTGGGGGTAAACCTAAAATTTGTTCTATAGTTCTCACCATTGAAGTTTGATTGTAGTTGGTACTTACCAATTTCCCAGAGCTATAAGGACTAATAACTGCACCTACCGTTCTATATGCTGATACATGATCCCAACCGCCCTGCGAATCATCTTGCGTTACAAAAACTACTGTAGAATCCCAATATTTGCTTTTAGAAATCATATCAACTATTCTTCCAAGTGCAAGATCGTTGTCTGCAACCATAGCGTTTGGGGTTGGAAAATCTGGCGATGTGCCCGCAGAATGGTCGTTGGGCAAGGATAAAATCATCAAATCGGGTAAACTATCTCCCAACTCATAATTTTTCCATTCTTTTATAAATACATCTGCTCTTTGTTGGTCATTGAACGCAATATTATCGCAATCTGGAAAATCTGGAGAAATGATGGGCAATATCCTTGCAATAGTGCTGGTATTGTGCCATTCTGCGGGTTGACCGGTTTTGTATTTATTATAGATATCAAGCCATTTTAGATTTTTATCGTAAACGGTTTCACAAGCTTCGCCATAAATTCTTACTTTTTTACCATGATCTAAGGCGTTATTCCAAATGAATCCACTTTTGTTGTATACCAAAGCATCTTCTTGGCGATGGGGGTAACTTCTGTACCAAGACCTTACATTTTTTTCAACATAATCACTCACCATTGCAGCATCGGTCCACTGGTGGCCTTCGGCAGATGATTTTCCAGATGCATAATAATTGTCAAGCATACCAAATTGGTTGGTTAGTGCGTGCATATTGGGCGTAATGTTTTCTCCAAAAACACAAAGATTTTTTCTTCCGTTTCCAATGTTTACATCACCTAAAACTTGATCGTAAGTTTTGTTTTCTTTGATGATGTAAACCACGTGTTTAAACAAAGAAGGCTCTCCAATTCTTTCTGGAACTGGAACTGCTTCAACATTTGACCTTGCCGGCAAAAGAGATTGGTCGAATCTGGAAATGAAATTCATCTCCATAACCTTGTGGGTATAATCTGTTAAAGTTGCTTTTTCTGGAATTGGAATTATACTTATTGATCCCAATTGGTTGTGAATAGAGCGTGCATTTTTTATTACTGCAACCACATTTGCTCCGGCAGATTCAATATTTGCGACAACCAATTTATCATTTACCAACGCTACTCCTCCAGGATAAGCTTCAGTTGGAATAAATCCGTTAATTGTTGTTTTCCCAGATCCTTTAGATGCACTTTTCTTACCAAGATGAATTACTGCAATGGCATTGTCTAATCCATTTGCAACATACAATATGGTGTTGTCTTTATTCAATTCAAGAGCGTTGGGTGTACTACCTTGAATTTGATTTGAAGAGGACATCAAGCCAACTGGAATGGTTTCTACAATGATATCTTTTGCAGAGGATATCACTGAAATATTATCTGATGAACTGTTACAAACATATATAAACTGTTGGTTTTCAGAAGACTTGATGCTGTTGGGATGAAGCCCCGTAGAGATATCTTGTAAATATTTACCATTAGCAGCTTGAAAAACGGATACAGAACCCTCCGCGGTGGCACCTGTTTTAGGATTTGTGTAAGCCAAACCCCAAGGCACGCCTGCACGCTCACGGGTGCTATCAGTTGCGGTTGGACCCGCCCAATTGGTAACATATATTTTACCATTAGCAGCAGCAACGCCATAAGGAGCAACACCTGTGGAAGCTTTCCAAACCAAAGAATGGTCTTTAATACTGTATTTGTGCAACTCGTTTGCACCATTCAAAACTACATAAAGGAAAAGATTTCCGGATTCATTTTGTAAGATGATATCGTTGGGCAAAGGAGCAATTTTGTTGATGGCACTAAAAGAAACAAATTCTTGGGGCGTTTCCATCTTATCGGTGTATTTAGCAAACAATACCAATCCTTTTTTACTGTTGTCTGAAGCAGAAAAATAAATATAAGTTTCACCTTCATTTTTAACGACTTTTATTCCAGAATAGGTGGTCATTAATTTACGAAATGCTTGTACATCAGTAAACAACCATCTTTGTAAAATGGTAGATGATTTAGTATCCACTATCAAAATACCATAACGATCTTGCACCGCAGCGAGATGATCGTTAATTGCAGCCACATCGAGGGCGTGGTTTTCATAATCGGGATTTCCAAAACGAACAACATCTCCAGCAGAAGCAATAATTCTATTGAAAGGCATCAGCTTGATAGAATCATTGTGAAGGCTAATTTTATCAATAAAAGTAGATTGATTTATTTTTTGAGCGTTAGAAACAATAGCCAATAAAAAAACTACGAGAGTCAAAATTATACGCATAAAAAAGATTGAAGGTTAGATAAAATCTAATAGGCTTGCAAATTAACCATTGATTGTGTAAATAATATCATCATCTTTTTATTAAAAGGTTAATTCACATTGAATAAATCGCAACAATTAACTACCTTAGACTTATGAAACTTTTTGTAGCAGGTTTACCTTACGACGTAGATGATGAAGAATTATTAGAAATTTTTGAAAAATTCGGACCCGTTGTATCAGCTAAAGTAACATTAGACAAAGAAACTGGTAAAAGCAGGGGCTTTGGATTTGTACAAATGCAACTTGCAGAAGATGGCGAACAAGCCATTGAATTACTAAATGAGATTTCATTATCTAAGAATGGAAAACCATTGGTGGTTAAAAAAGCAGAAGACAGACCATCAAATAGTGGTGGTGGCGGTGGTGGATTTAAACCACGTGGCGAATTCCAAAACGGCAACAATAACAGTAACAGAAATTACGGACCACCGAAAAGACCAAATACTAGGTTTTAATGGTTAATGGTTAATGGTTAATGGTTAATTAAATTATTCAACATTATTCAATTAACATCGTTTGCAAATAAAAATAATATAAATTTCTTGAAGGGTAGACACAGGTGTCTGCCCTTTTTT
>CAMBYC010000074.1 GCA_945871875.1 Sphingobacterium thalpophilum | reverse complement strand
CAAACAAATGAAGTAGTTTTTTCTGAAAATGGCGAAAATCAAAATAATTGGAAAGTGAAAACTGAAAAAATAATTGTTTTGATATTGTATAATTCAGGTTTACGGGTAAGTGAATTGGTGCATTTACAAGAAAAGCAGGTTGATTTTCACCTCAAACAACTTAAGGTATTAGGTAAAGGAAACAAAGAAAGGCAAATTCCATTGAAAGATGAGCTTTTACAAGAGATAAATAGTTATAGAGAGGAAAAACGAAAGCATTTTCAAACATTTGACAATGCTTTTTTATTAGTCAATCAACAAGGTAGAAAGCTAAATACACAGTACGTTTATAGAGCTGTAAAGTCTAGGATGAAACCATTGGTTAATGTTGGAAAAAAAAGCCCACACGTTTTACGACATAGTTTTGCTACCCATTTGATGAATAATGGAGCTGAATTAAATGCTGTAAAAGATCTATTAGGACATTCAAGTTTAGCAGCTACACAAATATATACGCATACTACTATTGAACAATTAAAAAAAGTGCATAAAAAAGCACATCCTAAAGCTTGAATTTTGTTAATCATGTTAAAATTATAAAAATGGAGTCGAGTTGCTTTTGTTTTTCATAACAATTTCTTAACTTAAGATTGATAAAGGTGACATTTGTCATTATTTTTCAATTAAACATTTTTAAAATTTTCAATTTATGAAGGTAATTATTCATGCTATTCATTTTGATCCAGATTTTAGATTGGAAGAACATGTTAAACAAAAAATCCAAAAGCTGGAAGTGTTTAACGATAAAATTATTTCTGTAGACGTGTATTTAAAACTTGACAATGTTGTCCATCGATATAAAGATAAGGTTGCGGAAATTAGAGTTCGGTTGCCCAAATATGAGTTTTTTGTAAAACACACATCTAAATCATTTGAGTTTTCTTTTAATCAATCATTCAGTGCAGTTGTTAATCAGGTTAAAAAGTTAAAAGAAAGGTTAGCAGCATAATATATAATTTTAAATATTTAGTTGGAAAGCCGTCATTTTTTTTAAGAAATGGCGGCTTTGTTTTTAATTATTCTATAAATTGAAGATATTAATAAAAAAAAGTGCGAGATATTTTTTCATTTAACATTTTACCCTACCTTTGCCTTCCCAAAAACGGGGAAGTTCTTTTAAAATATTTAAGCCAGAGTAGCTCAGTTGGTAGAGCAGCTGATTTGTAATCAGCAGGTCGTGGGTTCGACTCCCTTCTCTGGCTCTTTGTTACACGGGCAGGTTCCAGAGCGGCCAAACGGGGCGGACTGTAAATCCGCTGTCTTTCGACTTCAGAGGTTCGAATCCTCTCCTGCCCACATATTTTGATAGTTTAAGTAGTTATTACTTAAAGCTATTAGGATAAATAGTTCTTATAAAAGGTAATTGTTTTTTAACTTTTTACCTCATCCAGTATGCGGGAGTAGCTCAGCTGGTAGAGCGATAGCCTTCCAAGCTATAGGTCGCGGGTTCGAATCTCGTCTCCCGCTCTGTTTTTATTACAGAGCGAAATATGTTACATACGTTAGTATATGACATATTTTTTTGTACATGAGCGCACTGGCCGTTGTAGCTCAGGGGTAGAGCACTTCCTTGGTAGGGAAGAGGTCGTGAGTTCGATTCTCACTAACGGCTCAAAAAATTGTAAAAGTAATAAGACAAATAAATTGTCTTAACTTTATATATTAGAATTATAACACAACCTAAAACGGATAACAATGGCTAAAGAGACCTTCAAGCGGGAGAAACCCCACCTCAACGTTGGAACCATTGGTCACGTAGACCATGGTAAAACCACTTTGACTGCCGCAATAACAAATATCCTTGCGAAAAAAGGATGGGCAACAGAAAAAAAATATGATGAAATTGATGCTGCTCCTGAAGAAAAAGAGCGTGGTATCACCATCAACACTGCACACGTAGAATACCAAACTGGTAGCCGTCACTACGCACACGTGGATTGCCCTGGTCACGCTGACTATGTAAAGAACATGATTACTGGTGCTGCCCAAATGGACGGTGCAATCTTAGTAGTAGCTGCTACTGATGGTCCAATGCCTCAGACAAAAGAACACATTCTATTGGCTCGCCAGGTTGGTGTACCTCAGATTGTTGTTTTTATGAATAAAGTGGATTTAGTAGATGATCCAGAATTATTGGAATTGGTTGACATGGAAATCCGTGAATTGTTGAGCATGTACGGTTTCGATGGAGACAATACTCCAATTATTCAAGGTTCTGCAACTGGTGCTCTAGCTGGTGAAGACCAGTGGGTTGCTAAAGTTAATGAACTAATGGAAGCTGTTGATACTTATATCCCAGAGCCTCCTCGTCCAGTTGATCAACCATTCTTGATGTCTATTGAAGACGTTTTCACTATTACTGGTCGTGGTACAGTTGCTACTGGTCGTATTGAGCGTGGAAGAATTAAGGTTGGTGAAGGTGTTGAAATTGTAGGTATGATGGAAGCTCCTATGACATCTACTTGTACTGGTGTAGAGATGTTCCGCAAATTACTTGACGAAGGAGAAGCTGGTGATAATGCTGGTTTGTTGCTTCGCGGTATTGAAAAGAAGGACATCCGTCGTGGTATGGTTATCTGTAAACCAGGTACTATCACTCCACACACTGAATTTAAAGGTGAGGTTTACGTATTAAGTAAAGAAGAAGGTGGACGTCATACTCCTTTCTTTAACAATTATCGTCCTCAGTTTTATTTCCGTACAACTGACGTAACTGGAACATGTGAATTGCCTGCAGGAACTGAAATGGTTATGCCTGGTGATAACATCAATCTTCATGTAAAACTTATCCAACCAATTGCAATGGAAAAAGGTCTTAAATTTGCAATCCGTGAAGGTGGTCGTACTGTAGGAGCTGGTCAGGTTACAGAAATCATTAAATAATAACTGCTTTAAATACTTTTGTATTTGAATTCAGAATTTAATATGTAATTTTACAAAGTACTCAAGCATTAGCTTGGGTACTTTGTTTTCTAATCACAAATTTGTGATATCTACGGGTATAGTGAAATGGTATCATCCGGCTCTCCAAAAGCCTTGTTGTGGGTTCGAATCCTACTACCCGTGCTTTATTTAGATTAAATATTTCAGGTTATTTGAAATGAAACCTGTTTTAAAATACTTCATTAATGAAAAAGCTTGAATTGTATCTAAAAGACTCTTATAATGAGTTAGTTGAAAAAGTAACATGGCCAACCTGGGAACAATTGCAACAATCTACAATGATTGTTCTTGTTTCTACTTTACTTATTACAGCAGTTGTTGGTTTAATGGATTTATCTAGTAATTCTATTTTGAAATTTGTCTACTCCCTATTCAAGTAATGATGGAAACCACCCAATTGCAAGAGGATACAAAATGGTATGTACTGCGTGTAGTAAGCGGTAAAGAGCGAAAGATAAAGGAATATCTAGATAAAGATATTGCTAGAAACGGTTGGGGTACAATTATTAAACAAATTTTTCTACCCGTAGAAAAAGTGTATAAAGTTCAGAATGGTAAAAAAGTAATGCGCGAGCGAAACTTTTACCCTGGTTATGTTATGATTGAAGTTGAATCAGGTAAATTGAATGATGAAATGATTTCAACAATTCAAAATACTACTAATGTTATTCATTTCTTAGGAAAAGATAATCCTATATCTCTTCGAAAGTCAGAAGTAAATAAAATGTTGGGTAAGGTTGATGAATTGACTGGTGCTGGTGGTATGTTAATGAGTGAACCCTTCATCGTTGGTGAAACAATCAAAATCACTGAAGGTCCTTTCAATGATTTTAATGGTGTTATTGAAGAAGTTAACGAAGAAAAGAAAAGATTAAAAGTTACAGTAAAAATATTTGGAAGAGCTACTCCTGTTGAATTGACTTTTTTACAAGTAGAAAAATTGACCTAGTTAGTAATATTTACTCCAATTAAAATAATAAAGCCTGAAAACTTAATTGATTTCAGGCTTATTTGTTTGGATGATATTTCTTTACTAACCTTCTTTACAACTTAATCAAGTTTTGGATTAGAATTAAAGATCCAAAAGTTAAGTTTTAAGTTATTGAAGATTTACCTTTTGGTGTCAAATTAACAATTTGAGTTTTTTGTGGAAACAATCTATTTTCACTATCGATAAAGACTCTTTTAATTGATTTTGCTTTGTTTTTATTTTTTGACTTTATATTTTTTTGACTTTTTGATTTTTTGTTGATTGGTTTATCTGTTTCAACAATTCTATTATTGAAATCCTTTGAAGTGTTGATGGATTTTTTATTATTCGGTTTTACTGAATCTTGATTTTTTTTAATATCTCCTTTTTTAGATATTATTTTTTTAGGAGTAACGGTTTTTTTATTGGAATCATTTTTAGTCACAGATTTTTTATGAGAATTTTTTGGTGCTGCGATTTTATTAGTAGCGTCTTTTATATTAACTGATTTTTTAGGGGCCACAGTTTTTTTAGTGGAATCATTTTTAGTTAAAGATTTTTTAGGAGTAATTTTCGGTGCTGCGGTTATTTTAGTAGTATCTTTTTCATTTACTGATTTTTTAGGGGCTACAGTTTTTTTATTGGAATCATTTTTAGCTACAAATTTTTTAGGAGTAATTTTGGTGGCATCAATTTTTTTAGAATTATCTTTTATAGTTACAGATTTTTTAGTAACAACTTTGAGGTCATCAATCTTTAAAGAATTAGTTTTATTAGTTAAAGATTTTTTTGGAGAAACTTTGGGTGCTGTTATTTTTTTAGTATTATTTTTATTAGTTAAAGATTTTTTTGAAGCAACTTTAGGATCTTCTAATTTTTTTAAATTATCTTTTTTTGTTAGATTTTTTTTTGAAGCCACATTTTTTTTTGTGATATCAATTTGTTCTAGAATTTTTTCAGGAGAAATCCTTTTAGCAACCGATCTTATTTGAACAGGAGCATTTTTTGGCAATACAAAATTAGGAACAACCTTTGTGGATATGTTTTTAATTTGAGATTTACCGTCAACAATTTTTTCACCATTATTGTTTTTTAATGTATTTTTTGTTGAGATGATACTTTGGTTTACATCTTTATCTATTAAAGATTTTGATGAGATGGTTTTTTTTTTCGGATCAGGATTTACAATTTTGATATCAACATTATTAGCGCTAAAAACTTTTTCTTTGGCTTTTGTTTTATTGTCTTTATTTTTTTTTGTATTCTCTTTTTGCTTTTTCTTTTGTGCGGCTTTGATAATTTTAGCCATAATTAAAAAATATTTAACGTGAATAGATTTGAGTTCATTTGAAAATTACTTATAAACATTGAATTAATGAAATGTTTAATATAAAATTTCTATATATCTTAATAATAAATTTGAAAATTTTCATATATTTCTACAATATATTGAAATTGAATTTTGTTGTGATAATTATTTAATTTAATTTAGCATCCCCAATTAAAAAGTAAGAAATTATGGGAGTTGTACTTATTGGTGCAACGTTATAACCAAAATCGTAAAAAAATGGCAAAAGAAATTTCCGCCTATGTGAAGTTACAGGCGAAAGGAGGACAGGCTAATCCGGCACCACCAATTGGACCTGCATTAGGTTCTAAAGGTGTTAACATTATGGAGTTCTGTAAGCAATTTAATGCTAGAACTCAAGATAAGATTGGGAAAGTGGTACCTGTGTTAATCACAGTTTACACTGACAAATCTTTCGAGTTTGTAATAAAAACAGCACCAGCTGCTGTTCAGTTGTTGGAAGCAGCAAAAATCAAATCAGGATCTAAAGAACCTAACCGTAATAAGGTAGGTAAAATTACTTGGGGTCAAGTTGAGGAGATAGCTAAAGACAAAATGACTGATCTCAATTGTTTTGAATTGGCAAGTGCGATGAAAATGGTTGCAGGCACTGCAAGAAGTATGGGTTTAACAGTAGATGGTAATGCACCCTGGGAAAATTAATTTTTAATTATCCAATAGGATTACAAAAAAAAATCAATGGCAATCACTAAGAAAAGAAAAGTTGCAAACGTTAATGTTGACAACAATAAAAATTATTCACTACTTGAAGCATCAGCAATGGTGAAACAAGTAAATTGTACAAAGTTCGATAGTTCAGTAGATTTACATATTCGTTTAGGAGTTGATCCTAAAAAAGCAGACCAAGCTCTAAGAGGAACAGTTACACTACCTCATGGTACTGGTAAAACCAAAAAGGTTTTGGTTCTTTGTACACCTGATAAAGAGGAAGATGCAAGAAAAGCAGGTGCAGATTTTGTAGGGTTAGATGAATTTATACAAAAAATTGAAAGTGGATGGACTGATGTAGATGTTATTATTGCTACACCTTCAGTAATGCCTCGTATCGGTAAATTAGGTAAGATTTTAGGACCACGTAATCTTATGCCAAATCCTAAAACTGGAACGGTTTCAAATGATGTTACAACAGCAGTTAACGACGTTAAGGCAGGTAAAGTAGCATATAAGGTTGATAAGGCAGGTATTATTCACGCCTCAATAGGTAGAGTTAGTTTTGCTCCTGAAAAGTTAACAGAAAATTGTCAAGAGTTAATAAATGCTTTAATTAAGGCAAAACCCGCAACAGCAAAGGGTACTTATTTGAAGAGCATTTTTATGGCTACTACCATGAGCCCAAGTATTGCAATTGATACAAAATCTATGATGCACTAAACCCAATTGGTTTAAGTAAACATTAAAAAGTTTAAAAATGAACAAACAGGAAAAAAATGAAGCAATTGAGATGCTGAAGGAAAAATTTTCTCAGTATAACAATTTCTATTTAACCAATACAGAATCACTTACAGTTGCTCAAATCAATAAACTACGTAAATTCTGTTTTGACAAAAACATCGAATTAAAAGTTGCGAAGAATACTTTAATTCGAAAAGCACTTGAACAAATTGACAGCGAGAGATATGAAGGCACTTTCGATTCATTACATGGCGTAACTGCTCTAATGTTTTCGGAAAATCCAAAGGAACCCGCTTTGTTGTTGACTTCTTTTAGAAAATCTGCTAATACAGACAAGCCAAAATTAAAAGCTGCCTATATAGATGGTAGCGTTTTTGTTGGAGAAGATCAATTGGCAACTTTGAGAGAATTGAAAAGCAAATCAGATCTTATCGGAGAAATCATTGGATTGTTGCAGTCGCCTGCTAAAAATGTTATTAGTGGACTTAATGCAGGTAGCAAACTTGCAAACATCCTTAAAGCATTGGAAGATAGAGTTGAAGCATAAATTGTATTTATATTATTAATAATTAAGAGCAAATAGTTTTGAAAATATTTCCTTGCCTGAGGAAATTAAATATTCAGGTAAAATTTTTTTAAACCCGCCGTCGGATCTAAATCAGAATTGAAGACGGTAAAAATTTAATATTATGGCAGATTTAAAGGCTTTCGCAGAACAACTGGTTAATTTAACAGTAAAAGAAGTAAACGAACTTGCAAAGATTCTTAAAGATGAGTATGGAATTGAACCTGCTGCTGCAGCTGTTGCTGTTGCTGCTGGTCCTGCTGCTGCTGCTGCAGTTGTAGAAGAAAAAACTGCATTTGATGTTATTCTTAAAGCATCAGGTCCTAACAAATTAGCAGTTGTTAAAATTGTAAAAGATTTGACTGGTCTTGGATTGAAAGAAGCTAAAGACTTAGTTGACGGTGCACCAAAAGCTATCAAAGAAGGTATTTCAAAAGCAGATGCTGAAGGTCTTGCAGCTAAATTGAAAGAATCTGGAGCTGAAGTTGAAATTAAATAATTGACTTTTAATGTCTTCTAAAGCCGGACGACTGTCCGGCTTTTTTTTAACTATTTTTTTAAATAGTTTTATAAAGGAATTGTATCAAATTACATAATAATATCATACCTTTGCATTCCTTTGAAAATTTTTGTTCCTTATAAGATACTGCATTGTATATTAATTGATAAAACTTGTTTCTAATAAAAATAATGTTTCATAATTAAAATTCAATGGTGTCTATTATCATCATTTAAAGCGTTTATTACAATATGTCTTCAACGAAACTGGTTCAAAACGGCAGAATGCATTTCGGAAAGGTAAGACACCTAGCAGATGCACCAGACCTTTTAGAAATTCAAATTCAATCTTTTAAAGAATTTTTCCAGCTTGAAACTACACCAGACAAGCGGAATAATGAAGGTTTATTTAGAGTTTTTAAGGAAAATTTTCCTATTTCTGACACTAGAAATATTTTTGAATTAGAGTTTTTGGATTACTTTATAGATCCTCCTCGTTATACTATTGAAGAGTGTATGGAGAGAGGTCTTACTTATGCTGTTCCACTTAAAGCTAAATTACGACTAAGTTGTAATGATGAAGAGCACGTTGATTTTCAAACTATTGTACAGGATGTGTTTTTAGGAAATATTCCTTACATGACTCCTAGAGGTACTTTTGTGGTTAATGGTGCTGAACGTGTTGTTGTTTCACAATTGCACCGCTCTCCTGGAGTATTTTTCGGACAATCAACACATCCTAACGGTACAAAGATTTACTCAGCCCGAGTTATTCCTTTTAAAGGTGCTTGGATGGAATTTGCTACTGATATCAATAATGTAATGTATGCTTACATTGATAGAAAGAAAAAATTCCCAGTAACAACATTATTACGATCAATCGGTTTTGAAACAGATAAAGATATTTTACAGCTTTTCGGTATGGCAGATGAAGTAAAGACTGATAAAAAGTCTTTACAAAAATTTGTTGGCAAACGTTTAGCTGCTCGTGTTTTGAAAACTTGGATAGAAGATTTTGTTGATGAAGATTCTGGTGAAGTCGTTTCTATTGAGCGTAATGAAGTGGTAATGGAGCGGGATACAGTGTTGAATGAAAAAGAAATCAACATTATTTCTGAAATGGATTTAAAGAGTGTTTTTATCCAAAAAGAAGAAGTAAGTGGTGACTATGCTATCATTTATAATACATTAAATAAAGATACTGCCAATTCAGAATTAGAGGCTGTTCAGCATATTTATCGTCAACTTCGTGGTGCAGATGCTCCCGATGATGATACAGCAAGAGGAATTATTGACAAATTGTTCTTCAGTGATAAACGTTATGATCTTGGTGAAGTTGGTCGTTATAAAATAAACAGAAAACTTGGTCTTAATTACAAATTAGACCAAAAGACTTTAAGTAAAGAAGATATTATTTCAATTATTAAATATCTGGTTCGTTTAACAAACGGTAAAGCTGAGATTGATGATATTGATCACTTAAGCAACCGTAGAGTTAGAACAGTAGGAGAGCAGTTGTTTGCTCAGTTTGGAGTAGGTTTGGCTCGTATGGCTAGAACCATCAGAGAAAGAATGAATGTGAGGGATAATGAAGTATTTACTCCTGTAGATTTGATCAATGCTAGAACTTTATCTTCTGTAATCAATTCATTCTTTGGAACTTCACAATTGAGCCAGTTTCTTGACCAGACCAATCCACTTTCTGAAATTACACACAAACGACGTATTTCAGCTCTTGGACCGGGTGGTTTAAGTAGAGAACGTGCCGGCTTCGAGGTTCGTGACGTACACTATTCTCACTACGGTAGACTTTGTACCATTGAAACTCCAGAAGGTCCCAATATTGGTTTGATTTCAACACTCTGTGTACATGCCAAAATCAACGAGATGGGTTTCATCGAAACACCATATAGAAAAGTTGATAATGGTGTTGTAAACATGAATACACTTACTTATTTAAGTGCGGAAGAAGAAGACACTGCTAAAATTGCACAGGCTAATATTCCTTTAAGTGAAACGGGTGCTTTCATTGAAGATAAAATCAATGCAAGACAAACTGGTGACTTCCCGATTTTAGATCCAGGGGAAGTTGAGTATATGGATGTTGCTCCAAACCAAATTGTTGGATTGAGTGCTTCTTTGATTCCATTTCTTGAGCATGATGATGCTAACCGTGCATTGATGGGTTCAAACATGCAACGTCAGGCTGTACCTTTAATTTTACCAGATTCTCCAATTGTTGGAACTGGATTAGAAGCAAAGGCTGCTCGTGATGCTAGGATTCAAATTCATGCTGATGGTGAGGGAGTTGTTGAGTTTGTTGATGCAAATGAAATTCATGTTCGATATACACGTGATGAACAACAAAAATTAGTAAGTTTCGAAGATGATCTTATTGTTTATCGACTAACTAAGTATATTAAAACAAACCAAGAAACTTGTATCACTTTAAAACCAGCGGTTAAAAAAGGCCAAAAGGTTTCAAATGGTAATTTTTTAACCGAAGGATATGCGGTTAAAAATGGTGAATTGGCTTTAGGAAGAAACTTGAAAGTTGTATTTATGCCTTGGAAAGGTTACAACTTTGAGGATGCTATCGTTATAAATGAAAAAGTAGTTCGTGATGATTTATTCACTTCTGTACATATTTCTGAATTTGAATTGGAAGTTCGCGATACAAAGCTAGGTGAAGAAGAATTGACCCCTGATATTCCTAACGTTTCTGAAGAAGCAACTAAAGATTTAGATCAATATGGTATTATTCGTATTGGGGCTCAAGTAAAAGAAGGTGATATCTTGATTGGAAAGATTACTCCAAAAGGTGAATCAGATCCAACTCCAGAAGAGAAGCTTTTACGTGCAATTTTTGGAGACAAAGCAGGTGATGCCAAAGATGCTTCTCTAAAAGCACCAAGTGGAACCGAAGGCGTAGTTATAGGGAAAAAATTATTTCAGAGAGCAAAAAAAGATAAGAATACAAAAGTAAGAGAAAAGGCTGCAATTGAAAAAATTGAAAGGCTCCATGATGTAAAAGAGAAAGAATTACTTGATGTTTTAATAGGAAAACTTAAAAGCTTATTAAAAGAAAAGCCATCAACCGGAGTAACCAATAATTTTGGAGAAATGCTAATCTCTAAGGGTTCAAAATTTAATGAGAAAAACTTACTAAATATTGATTATCTAAACGTAAACCCTTTAGGTTGGACTGGTGATATTACAATTGATGAACAAATCAATATATTGCTTCACAACTACAACATCAAGTATAACGAAGAATTAGGAAGATACAAAAGAGAAAAGTTCAATATTTCAATTGGTGATGAATTGCCAGCTGGTGTATTAAAACTGGCTAAAGTTTATCTTGCTGTGAAACGTAAATTGAAAGTTGGGGATAAAATGGCAGGTCGTCACGGAAATAAAGGTATTGTAGCCAAAATAGTACGTGCAGAGGATATGCCATTTTTGGAAGATGGAACCCCAGTAGACATTGTATTAAATCCGTTGGGCGTACCTTCTCGTATGAACTTAGGACAAATCTATGAAACTATCTTAGGATGGGCAGGTGAAAAATTAGGTACTAAATTTAGTACTCCAATTTTCGATGGTGCTTCTGAAGATGAAATAACGGCGTTAATTGAGAAGGCTGGTTTACCAGTTTCAGGTCATACTTATTTGTATGATGGAGAAACAGGAGAACGCTTTCACCAAAAAGCAACTGTAGGTATAATCTATATGTTGAAATTGCATCACATGGTTGATGATAAAATGCACGCACGTTCAATCGGGCCCTATAGCTTAATCACACAACAACCTTTGGGTGGTAAAGCACAATTTGGTGGACAACGTTTTGGAGAAATGGAAGTTTGGGCTTTAGAAGCTTATGGTGCTGCTAACATACTTCAAGAGTTATTAACTTTAAAATCTGATGACATTATCGGAAGAGCTAAAACTTACGAAGCAATTGTTAAAGGTGATAACATCCCGAGACCAGGTATACCTGAATCTTTCAATGTATTGGTTCATGAATTGAGAGGATTAGGATTAGACCTTAGATTTGAAGCTTAATTAAATTGATTTTTTTATAAAAAAACCTTCAGTTAAAGCAACTGGAGGTTTTTTTTATTTTCAATAGTTATGGAGTAATACTTTCCGTATTCAAATTGTTATTTAAAAAATTCAATTTAAAGCTAATAATATTGTTTTTTGTAAACACACAATGTAAAATGTATAATGAATTATTAATTACTATTTACATTTTTAAATAGTTGTAGCAATAAAAAAATTGAGTAAAGTGTGTGGTTAAATTTTAAATTTATTCTATGATTTTATGTTCAACAAAAAAATATGAATTAAAAAAACGAATATTTAAACAATAATTTGTGTTCATTTTTGTTAAACTCTCTAAATCTTATTCTTTAAAGATTAATAAGGTTAATAGATTTTTCTATTGATAATAAACAATCTAATCAATTTTTTTGCGTTATTAATTGAGAATTTTGTGAAAGTGATAAAAATTGCTTAAAAAAGTTATATAAGTTGAGATTTAATTTTTTAATTAACTAAAAGTAATCGTGTTTGGGGAGTTTGAGTTTAATTCGTTTTAAAAGAGATGTAAAAGTAAATTGTTTGGAAAATAGTGTTTAGGATTAAATCTTATTATTTAGAATATTTTATATGAAAGTTTTAGTAACAGGTTCGGCAGGTTTTATTGGATTTCACATGGTTATTCGGTTAATAGCTGAAGGATTTGAGGTTGTTGGTTTAGATAACTTAAATAATTACTATGATGTTAACTTGAAATTCGATAGACTAAAGGTTTCTGGAATTAATATTAATAATGATATTATTAATCAAACTAAGTTAGAAGATAATTCATTGGTTATTAATTCATTGGTTTATCCAAAATACAAATTTGTTTTTGGTGATATATCAAACAAATCCTTAATGATGGATCTTTTTGAGCAAGAGGCATTTGATTATGTTATTAATTTGGCTGCACAAGCAGGTGTGAGATATAGTCTTATAAATCCTGATTCATATATCCAAAGTAATATTGTTGGGTTTATGAATATACTTGAATGTGCAAGAAAATTCCCAGTAAAGCATGTGATTTACGCTAGTTCATCAAGTGTTTATGGAAATTCTATGAATACTCCTTTTAAAGAAACTGATTCAACAGATGAACCAGTTTCATTATATGCAGCTACAAAGAAAAGCAATGAATTAGTTGCCTACACTTATAGTTTCTTATTTAATATACCATTAACTGGACTGCGATTTTTTACAGTTTATGGACCGTGGGGAAGACCAGATATGGCCTATTTTTCATTTACAAAAGCAATTCTAGAAGAAAAGGAGATACAACTTTTTAATGGTGGTGATATGTATAGGGATTTTACATTTATTAATGATATTGTAGAATCAATTTTGAGATTAGTAGATAAAAGTCCCATAAACGCTATAGGAAAAGCATATAATCAAATTTTCAATATTGGAGCATCTAGTCCTGTATATCTAAAAGAATTTATTCAAATATTAGAGAAAAATCTTCAAAAATGTGCGATAATTGAAAATAAACCAATGCAAGAGACGGATGTTTACAAGACTTATGCTGACACCACAAGATTAAGCGATCATATTTCTTATACACCTCAAACTACTATTCATCAAGGTTTAGATAAATTTTGTGAATGGTTTATAAATTACAAAAAAGATTAAATTAATATCTGTAAAATGAAAATAGTATTAACTGGAGGGGCAGGTTTTGTAGGGTCCCATATTGCTGAAGCTTTAATAGCAAATCCTAATGTGAGTAAAGTTAGAATTGTAGATAATCTTAGTACAGGAGATATCAGGAACATTTCTCCGTTATTTTCTAATAGTAAACTTGAATTTTTAAGAGCAGATATTAGATTTTATAAAGAATGTGAAAATGCAGTAGCTGGTATGGATTTAATTTGTCACCAGGCTGCAATAGGGTCAGTTCCTAGAAGTATTGACAATCCATTATATTCACATGACAATAATGTAAACGGATTTTTAAATATTATAGAGGCAGGTAAAAATGCAGGAATTAAGAAAGTTGTTTATGCATCTTCTTCTTCTGTATATGGTGATTCTCCAGATTTGCCAAAAATTGAAAGTAAAATCGGAAAACCATTATCTCCATATGCTGCTACAAAATATATTAATGAGTTGTATGCAGAGATATATGCAAAATGTTATGGAATGAGTTTCACTGGATTTAGATATTTTAATGTTTTTGGACCAAGACAAAATCCTAATGGACCTTATGCAGCTGTTATTCCTTTATTTGTTAGTGCTGCACTTTCATCAAAATCTCCAATAATAAATGGTGATGGTACTATAACAAGAGATTATACTTTTGTAAAAAATGTTGTAAAAGCAAATGTTAATGCTTTGCTAAAGGAACAAGAAAGTTCTGGAAGTGAAATCTTTAATATTGCTTGTGGAAAAACAATTACGTTAAATAAGTTATGGGAAATAATCTTAGAAATTACTGGAGAAAGCATTTTAGCAACCCACGTGCCTCAACGAAAAGGTGATATCCTCCAATCATTAGCAGATATTTCAAAGGCTGAGGAAAAATTATTTTACTCAGATTTGATTCAATTGCATGAAGGTCTGATTGAAACAATTAATTGGTACAAAACAGAAAATAGGTTATAAATATTTTATCGTATATTAATTAAAACCCCAAATTTTATATTTATGTCAGAAAATTTTAATTTACTAAAATCTATAATTTTTAAAATAAATAGATTTAAGAATTTACATTGTATTATGCTTATTATATTAGTGAGTATAACATTTTATTCTTGCGTACCACCCGGTAAAGCTGTGTTTTTCCCCGACATACGTGAGCAGGAAAAATATATAGATAGTAGTTTGTTTGAAAATTCAAAAAGAGTTTTTTCAGGCGATAGAATTCAGTTAAAAATAGTAACAAAAGATGATGAAGCAAACTCTATTTTAAATGCTGCATTAAAGGGAATTGATGTTGGGACTACTTTTGTTGGTAATGGTGGACAACAGCAGGAAGTAGGGTATCTAATTGATCCAGATGGATTTATAGAAATTCCCACATTGGGTAAAATTTCAGTTAGAGGAAAAACTCCAACTGAAATTAAAGACCTTGTAAAAAATATTATTTCTGATTTTTACAAAGATGTTGAAGTTTATTGCACAATAGGAGGTAGAGTTTTGATTTTTAATGGGGCTGGTGGTGCTATGAGCTCAATTGATGGAGGTTTAGGAATGGGAATTCCAATTATAAATGAAAGATTAACAATAGTTGAAGTTTTAAATGGAACAGTACCCACTCTAACAAAAATTGATAAAATTTGGTTGATTAGAGAAACAGATGGTATAAGACATTTTGTAAAAATAAATATGAATACTATAGATGTTTTTGATTCACCTTATTATTATTTGCGTAACAATGATATTATATATTTAGAACCTTACAAAATAAATAGTTTTATTGCCATTAATAGTCCAATCAGAAACCTAATAACATTTTTTATAACTATTCCTGCAATTTTCATTGGAATTAGATCACTTTTTATTCAATAATTTATTTTTAATTTATGCCTACAACAGATTTTAATCCCTGGGAAACAAATATTTCCAATAAAAATGATAATGTCAATAATGACCAACCACCACAATCAATTGTGAAAAAAAAAGTTATTGACATACAGGTTAGTAGAATATTTTCTATTTGGCC
>CAMBYC010000073.1 GCA_945871875.1 Sphingobacterium thalpophilum | reverse complement strand
AGGAATCCAAGGTCTTTGAAATCGTCATCCACATCAAAATCATCATCATTAGCAGCTTTTTTAGAACCGCCGCCACTAGCTTTTTTTGCTTTTTTGGGAACATCGAATTCATCGAAATCTGGATCCCAACTGTCGTCATCTTCTGATTTTCCCCAATCATCTTCTGTTTCGTCTATTTCATCATCGTCATCATCGTCAGTTGCAGATTTGCCAGTTTTTTTTGTAGTTACAGTTTCCTCCTCATCGAAATCATCATCATCTTCTTCTTTCTTTTTACTGCGTGAAGAAGCTTTAGGAGCACTTTCATTTTCTACTTTCTTAGTTACAGGAGACTTCTTTGGTTTCTCGGATTTTGCCATTTGAGTAAGATTAATTGACGTAAAATTTCTAAGTAATTTTTAATTTGCCAAATTTTTAAAGAAAAATTTTAACTTTTTTTTAAGAGTTTGTTATTAATTGGTCTCTTCCAGGTCCATTTGATATAAATCTAACGGGAACTCCAGTATAATTTGTAATGTTCTGGATATAAATTTTCATTTTTTCGGGCAGTTGTTCAAAGTTTTTTATGGTAGTAATATCAGTTTTCCAACCTTCAAATGATTGATAAACAGGTTCAACGTTAGATTTCATCAATTGATACGGAAGTTTTTTCTGTATTTCACCATTCACATTATAAGCTTCACAAACATTTAAAGTATCAAAACTATCTAAAACATCTGCTTTAGTGATTACAATTTTGGTAACACCATTGATCATACAAGCAAAATCAAGTGCCACTAAATCCATCCAACCACAACGTCTTGGCCTTCCTGTTGTTGCACCAAATTCATTACCAATACGTTGTAATTCTGTACCTGTAGCATCAAAAAGTTCTGTTGGAAATGGTCCACCGCCTACTCTAGTGCAATATGCTTTTGAAATTCCTATTACATCTCTAATTTTTTGAGGTGCAATTCCCAAACCTGAACATACTCCTGAAGCAGTTGTACTAGAAGAAGTTACATAAGGAAATGTGCCAAAATCTACATCCAACATACTTCCTTGGGCACCCTCCGCCAATACTTTGGCTCCGTTACTTATTTTTTCGTTTATAAAATATTCCCCATTAACAATATTTAAACTGCGAAGAAATTCTATGGATTCAAAAAATTCATCCTCCAATTGGCTTATATCTTCAGAAAAATTAAGGTTATCTAAAAGCTGTTGGTGCTTTGCTTTAAGCTTGTTATAATCTGAATTAAAATTTTTATCTAGTATATCTCCAACTCGTAAACCGTTTCTCCCAGTTTTGTCCATATAAGCTGGACCTATTCCTTTAAGTGTAGAACCAATTTTCTCATTGCCTTTTGACAATTCTGAAGCCTTATCTAAAGCTCTATGGGAAGGTAAAATCAAATGTGTTCGATCTGCAATAAAAAGATTTTTTCGAGCATCTACACCAAAATCTGCAACTTTTTGCCACTCCTTTTTTAAAGTAACAACATCCAAAACAACTCCATTCCCAATTAGATTTATGGTGTTCTCATGAAAAATACCAGATGGAATCTGGTGCAAAACAATTTTTGAACCGTTTACATATAAAGTGTGCCCAGCATTTGGACCTCCCTGAAAACGGGCAATAATATCATAACTAGGGGCAAAATAATCTACAATCTTCCCTTTCCCTTCGTCGCCCCATTGTAGTCCAAGAATTACATCTACCATTTTCATTATTTGAGTTTGCGAAATTAATAAATAAAATTATACTGTATTCTTTATTCCATAATCTACTTAAATTTTCCTTGTCGAAAAACCTATTAGTTTGCTTCATTCTCATATCGCTCAACAGAATGAATTCCAGAAAGTTTTTTCAATTTTGAAAACAATTTCTCTAATTCCTCTTTATCATGAACAAACAATTTAATCTTACCATTAAAAATTCCATCTTTTGCCTCAACCGACAAAGCACTGATATTCAACTTCATATCTCCTGAAATAAGATTTGTTAACTTGTGAATTACACCAACATCATCCAATCCAACTATTTGAACCCCCGTTAAAAATGAGATCTCTTTGTTTTTTGCCCACTTCGTTTTTACTACTCGATGTCCATATTGCGACAACAAACGTGTTGCATTATTACAATTTACCCTGTGAATAATTAATCCTTTGCCAGATGTATTAAATCCAAATACATCGTCGCCCGGTATGGGTTTACAACAATTTGCTAATGTATAAAATATTTTATCGCTGTTTTCGCCAAAAATTATCAATTCAGAATCTTTTTTAGGAAATTCCTTGTTTATTTCTTCATTTTTAATTTCCTCTTGTTTAATTAATGGCTTTGGCGGCTCCAATTTATCTGCATGAACTTGAAAATTAGACAATGCCTCTAAGTCTATTTTATGGATTGAAATTTGATAAAACAACTCAAGTAGTGAGGGCATTTTAAAAAAATGTACAAGAACTTCAATATTATATGAAGAATAACTTGCCCCAATTGACCCTAATTTTCCTTTTAAAATCAACTTTCCCTCTTCCGCTACCAATCTTTTTTCCTCTTTGATTGCATCTTTTATTTTATTTTTTGCTTTTGCAGATACAACAATTGATAGCCACTCTTCCAAAGGCTTTTGTTTATTGGAAGTAATAATTTCAATTTGATCTCCACTTTGCAATTTATAAGATAAGGGCACTAGTTTATGATTTACCTTTGCTCCTATGCATTTAGAACCTACTGCACTATGAATTGAAAACGCAAAATCAATAACTGTTGATCCTAAAGGGAGCATTTTAACATCACCCTTTGGAGTGTAAACATAAATTTCTTCAGTTAAAAATGCATTTTTAAAATCTTGAAGAAAATCAATAGAATTGTTTTCAGGATGCATTAGTGCTTCCCTAATTTGAGAAAACCACTTATCAAATCTATCCTCATCAGTCTCGCCTTCCTTGTATTTCCAGTGTGCAGCCAATCCCTTTTCAGCAATTTCGTTCATTCGCTTTGTACGAATTTGCACTTCCACCCAACGACCTTGTGGACCCATAACTGTGGTATGTAATGCTTCATAACCGTTAGATTTTGGATTACTAACCCAATCTCTTAGCCTTTCTGGAGATGGCAAATACATATCTGTTATGATTGAATACACTTTCCAACATGTTTCTTTTTCCTTTATTTGAGGTGAATCTAATATAATTCTTATTGCAAATAAGTCATAAACTTCTTCAAAACTTATTTCCTTATTTTTCATTTTATTCCAAATAGAATGTATTGATTTTGGCCTGCCGTGGATTTCATACACAAATTTAGAATGGTCTAATTTTTCCTTAATTGGTCTGATGAATTCATTTATATATCTGGTTCTCTCCCTTTTTGTTTCAGCAAGTTTTTTAGCAATTTGCCTATATGTTCCTGGTTCGATGAATTTCATCGAAAGGTCTTCAAGCTCAGTTTTTATACCATATAATCCCATTCGATGAGCCAAAGGTGCATATACATAGATTGTTTCAGAAGCTATTTTTATTTGCTTTTCTTGGCGCATACTGTCTAACGTCCGCATATTGTGCAGTCGATCTGCCAGTTTGATTAATATCACACGTGGATCATCGGTGAGTGTTAATAAAATCTTTTTAAAATTATCTGCTTGTACTGATGTGTTTGCATCTGCCACATTGGCTATTTTAGTTAACCCATCAATAATTTTTGCAATTTCAGATCCAAATTCTTTTTCAATATCTTCTAAAGTTATATCGGTATCCTCAACAGTATCATGTAAAAGTGCACAAATTGTTGAACGAACACCAAGCCCAATTTCTTCCACACAAATACGTGAAACAGCAATTGGATGCAAAATGTAAGGCTCTCCACTTTTCCGACGCATCGTTTTATGAGCATCTACAGCCATTTCAAAAGCACGACGAGTAAGTTCTTTATCGCCATGTTTTAATCTCGGCTTCAACACTTTCAACAATGCTCGATATTGCCTTACAATTTCTTTTTTTTCCTGTTCATCGGTTAAATTGTACTTTGGAACAATCGATTCAACCTCTAAATTATCCATATTTACAAATTTACTATAAACATTGATTTTTTTTAATTATAAAGTTTTATATTTGCAACCCTTGCGCATGTGGCGTAATTGGTAGCCGCGCCAGACTTAGGATCTGGTGGAGCGATCCGTGGGGGTTCGAGTCCCTCCATGCGCACATCATCTAATAGATTAACGTCCATTGGATTTACCGGATTCCATAAACCATGGAATCCGGTTTGTTTATTCACCCCGAATTACATATTCGGCACTAAAATCATTTCTTATGCCTTCTGTTATTAGAGAAAACATTGAATTACTTACGGACAAGCTTACCATAACAGTTTCTAAAGAGGATTATCTTCCATCTTTTGAAAAAGCATTGAAGCAATTTGCAAAAAATGCTAATATTCCTGGATTTAGAAAAGGTATGGTACCTGTTGGAATGGTGAAAAAAATGCACGGACTAGCCATTTTTACTGACGAAGTGCTTAAAAGTACAGAACAAGGCCTAACTGACTATCTTCGAAAAGAGCAGTTGGATATTTTTGCACAACCACTTCCTGGTGATGACAACAGAGCTGATGATTTTGACATCAATAACCCACAAAATTATAGTTTCTCATTTGAAATTGGCTTGAAACCACAAGTTGACCTTCATTTAGAAACCATTAGCTTGCCAAGATACAAAGTAGAAGTTACTGAAGAAGCTGTTCAGGAAGAAGTTGAAAAATTACAGACAAAATTTGGAAAAATGACTGAGCCAGAATCTGTTGATTCTGTAGAACACATCTTAAATGTGAATATTGAAGAAGCAGATGCTGAAGGCAATATAATTGAAGAAGGTATAAAAAAAGACAATTCTTTATTGGTCAAATATTTTACACTTGAATTTCAACAAAAACTTATTGGATTAAAAAACAATGATGCTTTAACGTTTCAACTAACCAAAGCATTTGAAGAAAAAGAGAGAGAATGGTTAATTAAAGATTTAGGCCTTGATGCTACAGATGCAATACAGCTGGAGAAGTTCTTTAAAATGACGATAACAAAAATCGGTTTTGTTGAACAAAGAGAATTGAATGAAGAATTTTTTAAAGAAGCTATCCCTTACAAAGAAATAACTACAGTAGCAGAATTTAAAGCAGCAATAAAAGAAGAAATCCAAGCACAATGGGATAAACACTCACAAAACTTATTGCACCATGAAATTTATCATGCTATGTTGGAAACCATAAAAATTGATTTCCCAGAAACATTCTTGAAAAAATGGATGCAAGTTGGTGGCGAAAAAAGGAAATCTGCTGAAGAAGTTGAAAACGAATTTCCAACATTTAGATCTCAGCTCCAATGGACATTAATTACCGATAAAATTGCTACTGACGCTAATTTAGAAGTTTCAGAAGATGAAATGAGAATGAGCACCAAACAACAAATAATGGGTTATTTTGGTGGCATGAATATGGAAATGGGTTTAGGAAATATGGACTGGATAGATAGTTATGTTGATAAAATGATGCAAGACGAACAACAAATGGAATCAACTTACCGTAGACTACTAACAGAAAAAATATTTATACATACTGAAGGACTAATCACATCAAAAGAAACAACTATTTCTGTAGATGCGTTTAATGAGCTGCAACAGAAGCACCAACATTAGTGGTTAGTTACTTGTTGTTAAATTTTTAATCAAGATAATGTAATGTATAAACATTTCATTATCTTGATTTTTAGAATTAAGACGTATGTAATACAACTTAATTATTAGTTCTAAGTGTAATTTTAAAAATACGACAGATTGTCCGTTTATATACATTTGCACGTTTTTTGGATTAAAAGATATTATTAATTCATTTCAATATAAAGATTATGGATTTTGGAAAAGAGTTTGAGAAATATGCGGTAAAACACCGAGGCATTTCGAGTAGTACCCTAGATTCTTATACCAAGCATTTAGTTACTAACCTAACACCGAATATTATTGAGGAAAGACCAATGAATGTTGCGGTAATGGATGTCTATAGTAGGTTAATGATGGACAGAATTATTTTTCTAGGTTATCCAATTTCAGACGAAGTTGGTAATATTATTACTGCCCAATTGTTGTTTTTAGATAGTACAGACCGTCAGCGTGATATACAAATGTATATTAATAGTCCTGGTGGTTCCGTATATGCAGGAATGGGTGTATATGATACTATGCAATATGTTACACCAGATGTTTCAACAATTACAATCGGAGTAGCGGCAAGTATGGCAGCAGTATTGATGTGTGCAGGAGCAGCTGGAAAAAGAACGGCACTTAAGCATTCTCGCATCATGATGCACCAACCAAGTGCTGGAGCTGGTGGGCAAGCTAGTGATATAGAAATCACGGTTAACCAAGTAAAAAAACTGAAGCAAGAATTGTATGAGGTAGTTGCCGAACATAGTGGTCAAACTCCAGAAAGAATAGCTGCCGATTTCGACCGCGATTTTTGGATGACTGCAACGGAAGCCAAAGAATACGGACTAGTAGATGAAGTTTTATTGACCAATCCAAGAAAACAAAAATAGTTAACCAAACAAAAATAACCTCAATGACACATCATAAGCCTTTTAGAATGGATGAAGAGGAAGAACCAATACAAACCCCAGACAATCCCATTGAAAAATGGATGAGTTCTGCTCAATTTGATAAAAAATTCATAGAACAACGTAAAATATTTCTGTGGGGTGTAGTTGATGACAAAAGTGCTAGAGATATAACATCAAGATTAATGTATCTAGATGCTATAGAACCTGGTAAAGAAATAAAGTTTTATATCAATAGCCCAGGAGGCGTTGTAACAAGTGGCATGGTAATTTACGATACCATGCAAATGATTTCTTCTCCTGTCTCTACAATCTGTATGGGTATGGCGGCTTCAATGGGTTCAATATTGTTAAGTGGGGGTAAAAAAGGATCTAGATATATTTATCCACATGGAGAAGTAATGATTCACCAACCTTCAGGTGGAGGCCAAGGCACATCAGCCGACTTAGAAATAATGGCAGAGCAAATTAGGAAAATCAAAAAATTAGGTGCTCAAATACTAGCAGACAATTGCGGACAAACATTTGAAAAAGTGATGAAAGACTTTGATCGTGATTATTGGATGAATGCTGAGGAATCTGTAAAATATGGTATTGTAGACGATGTTTTACATAAAATCTGATGAAATTCGGGTAATTTAAATAACCAGCTTACACAAAAATTATTTTTTGGGTAAGCTGGTTAAATTTTAAAAGCAACATTATAAACTATGGCAAAAACATCATTACATTGTTCATTTTGTGGAAGAAGTAGGGAAGAAGTTAAAATACTTATTGCAGGTCAGGATGGACATATTTGCGAAAATTGTGTAGAACATGCAAGAGAAATAATTGAACAAGAAATAAACGTAAAAAGTGATCTTCCTAATTCAGGTTATAAACTAAGTGTGAGGAAACCAATAGATATAAAGTTGTTTATTGATGAATATGTAATTGGGCAGGATGAAGCGAAGAAAGTACTTTCTGTGGCTGTTTATAACCATTACAAAAGATTACAAGTTAAAACGCTTGAAAATGATGTAGATATTGACAAGAGCAATATCATTTTAGTAGGAGAAACTGGAACAGGAAAAACTTTGTTGGCTAAAACTATTGCAAAATTATTAAATGTTCCATTTGCTATTGTGGATGCCACAGTATTTACTGAGGCTGGATATGTAGGGGAAGATGTTGAATCCATACTTACAAGATTGTTACAAGTGTGTAATTATGATGTTGCAGCAGCAGAGAAAGGAATTGTATATATTGATGAAATTGATAAAGTAGCAAGAAAAGGTGATAACCCTTCCATTACTAGAGATGTTAGTGGTGAAGGAGTTCAACAAGGATTGCTAAAATTATTAGAAGGTACTGAAGTGTTAGTACCACCACAAGGAGGAAGAAAACATCCTGAACAAAAATTAATAAAAGTTAACACCCAAAATATTTTATTTATATGTGGCGGTGCATTTGATGGAATAGATAAAATAATTGCTAGAAGAGTTAATACCAATTCCATTGGCTTTAATGTAAATAAAGACGAACAAGATTTAATTAGAAAAAATCTTTTACAATTTATTACCGCACAAGATTTAAAAGGCTTTGGATTAATTCCAGAACTTTTAGGACGATTGCCAATTGTAACATTTCTAAATCCACTTGATGCATCAAGCCTTCGTTCTATTTTAACTACCCCTAAAAATGCATTGATAAAACAATATAAAAGACTGTTTGATCTTGAAGGCATTGAACTCACAATTGAGTCTGAAGTTTATGATTTTATGGTAGAAAAAGCCATGGAATACAAACTGGGAGCTAGAGGATTGCGTTCTATTTGTGAAAGTATCCTTACAGATGCAATGTTTGAATTGCCCTCATCTAATGTGAAAACATTCAACCTTACAATAGAATATGCCCGCCAAAAATTTGATAAATCAAAAATGAGTATTCTAAAAGTTGCTTAATCTAATTTGATCAAACAAACTTAAAATTATACTTTTTAAAAAATTTACCTTGTAGTGCTTCAAAACTAGTTGTATGAAAGAATTGGTACTAAAGCTTCAACAAGAACTCGGATTAAATGAACAACAGGCATTGAAAGCCATTGACATCATTAAAAATTTTGCAAAAGAAAAACTACCAATTTTTGGAGGAGCAATAGATAAATTGTTTGACAAATACGGTGTGGCTCAACAAGAAGACCATCTAGATTAATAAAAAACAGCAGGTTACCCAATACGGGACCTGCTGTTACACTTTAACAATAATCACAATTACCTCGTTAACTTACTAGATACAATTAACTTTTCAATATTTTCAGATTTAATAAAATAAGACTTCTTAACTTGATTGTGTAAAGTAGAAGTTACAAAATCTAGTTGCTCATTATTATCTCGAGCAACCATTATTGTTTTATTAAAAGATTTCCCATTTATAAATTCACGAAAAAGCTCATTGCCATTTTCATCCATAATCCTAAATACTAATTTGTTGGCTAATGATTGTGGAATTTTTACTTCAAAACTTAAAAACTCATTATCACTACCCAAATAATTAATTTCTATCTCCGATTTAGAAATTTTTAATAACTTCTCTTGTGCAGACACTTGATTAAAAAAAATTAGACATAGGAATGAAAAAAATAAAGAACTGCCAATGGATAAAACTTTGTAATTCATATGCTTGATTTTAGGTTTCTATCGTATATTTCTCTACTTACAAGCAAATCGTAATACATTAGTTAATACAATATTTAGATTTAAGTAACCCATAAAATCAAAATAATATTAATTTATAATATTATTATTAATATATTACTAAATAAATATATTTTTTAATCATATTTTTAATTATTTTAAATATTAATAATATTTACATATATTAATATTTAAAGTCTTAATAACCCAAACATTAATCAAAATTTAAATAGGGTGTAATCTTTTGAAGCCAAATTTCATCGACGATAGCTAATTTTAGCAAATCTGAAGGCATTTTAAAAATTCCATGTTGATCCCTATATTTAACAATTGCCTTTGCTTCTTGATAACCAATATAGGGATGTCGATTGATTGCATTAAAATCTGCTAGGTTAATAGATATGGTTTTAATTTCTTTAGAACAAATGAGTTGGGGTTTTAAAATTTGAAAAACAGAATCTTTTATCCCATACACCTCTAATAATTGTTCAACAGAAATAAACCCACCAAGATTTTCCCTAAATTTAATTATCCGCTGTGCCAAAGTCGGTCCTATTCCTGGTAAATCTATTAATTGCAGCGTATCTGCTTTATTTATATCAATGGAGACAAATTTCCTAATAGTAGTAGTCTTTTTAATTTTATGAAAACCAGAATCATAAGTATTTTGATGCGATTTAAATTGTGGAAATCTCTGGTAATCATATCTTTTTGATACTTTTTTGGCATTTATCCTTACATAAGGAATCAATACCTCTGCTAAATCTGGTTTAATTCCATAAATTTTCTTAATATCATCAGGATTTTGAAATCTTCCACCTTTTTCAATATAATGACCAATAGTAGCAATGGTTTTAGGCTTTAGACCTAATTTTCCCCAATCTGCTTCTGAACAAGTATTAGGATCAAAAAAGAAAAGCTGATGCTTTTGGGGAAGATTATCCTTAAAATTTTGATTATTGACCAATTGGTCATTTTTAATACTGTCTAAGCCAGACTCCTGTTGTAATACAATACTTTCTTTGGAAGGAGATTTTTTAAAGTACTTTGGTAACACCCAAATCAACCCAATTAATCCTAATAAAATAAATAATCCAACCCTTTCAATTTTGTTGAATGTTAAATAATCTTTCCACCACTTTTTCACGATTTAAATCTTTTTACAAAGGTCAAATTTATCGCCAACAATAAAATTGGTAAGATTAACCAAATTAAAAAGTATTTTTCTTTAAAAAAGATGTTGTTTACACATCGAAATGATAAGAATTAAAAACTAGATTTCAGAATATTCAATAGTGAAATTATTATGTCCTTCGCTGATTAAAATATTAACTAACCGCTGCTGTACGAGTTCCAAAACCGTTAGAAACAAAAAAATAGCATGTAAGCGCTCTTGACAAACTTCAAATATTCTTTCAAATGGTAATGATTTTTCTTTTTGAATATATGCAATCATATATTCGCGACTTTCTTCCATTGTAAAATTATAGCGGTAAACAACATGTTGAGGTTTCAAGTTTCTTTCATGCATCCTATTCATAACTTTTTCAAAAACTTTCATGAGTTTATAAAGCGTAAATGTTTGAATTTCTGTTCCTTCTGAAGCTTCTTCCCCGAGGGCTACTAACTCCTTATGAAGGTTACCTCTTTTTACCATTAACATACGAACAGCTTCCAAATCTGCCAATTTTGCCGATGCCTCTTTAAATTTTTTATATTCTAATATTTTATCTACCAACTCTTGTCGTGGATCAATCTCATTTCCAGTTTCGTCTAATTCTTTCCTTGGCAATAACATTTTTGCCTTAATTCGCATCAATGTTGATACAAAAAGTATGAATTCACTACTCAATTCAATGTTTAAATCATCTGAAGAATGAATAAATGTTAGAAAATCTTGAATTACTTTATTAATGGGAATATTATAAATATCCAATTCATCGCGCTCAATAAAAAACAACAATAAATCAAAAGGACCTTCAAACTGTGGTAATTTTATTTGATATGATGATGTATTCATTTAATTAAGTTGGAGAATATAAAAATTTCAATGTTAGTAATCGCAAAAACTACTTTTCAAAAAACAAATCTAAAGATACGATTTCATAGGTAAAGGTTCTTAACTGTTATAAAATTTTAAAATTTGACTTTTTGCAAATAGAATCACAAAAAGTAAAAAATATAATTCAAATTGCAGCAGATTATGCAACAAAAAAACTCTTCTACTATAAGCATCTTTCTTTTTGTACTATTATCCATCATTTGGGGAAGCTCATTTATATTAATGAAAGAAGGCATGAAAATGTTAACGCCATACCAAGTAGCTTCGTTAAGAATATTAAGTGCAGGATTGGTTTTATTGCCTTTTAGCTTAGTTCATCTTAAAAATATTCCCAAAAAATCTTTACCATTATTGCTTTTATCTGGTTTGATTGGAACTTTTTTTCCAGCATATTTGTTTTGTATTGCGGAAACAACTGTGGATAGTGCTATTGCTGGAATTTTAAATGCTTTGACACCTCTTTTTACATTGTTAACAGGTGCATTATTTTTTAATTCACAAATGCCTTGGAAAAAATGGATTGGTGTAATAATAGGATTAATAGGACTAATTCTTCTGATTGTATTAGGGAAAAATAGCTTTGAATTAACAAATATTCAATTTGCAGGATTAATTGTTTTGGCAACCCTATTGTATGGTATCAATTTAAATATAGTAAGTAGATATTTGAATCACATTCCTTCTTTGACGGTTGTTTCAGTTACATTAGCAATGCTTATAATTCCGGCGTTGTTGATATTAATAGGAACTCATTTTTTTAGTTCTTCAATAAATCAAACTTTTATAAAAGCCACTGGAGCATCAATTGTATTAGGGATTATGGGTACAGCAGTTGCTACATTATTGTTTTATAAGTTGATACAAAAAGCTGGGGCTGTATTTGCATCAATGGTAACCTATGGAATTCCATTTGTAGCAGTAGCATGGGGTATAACAGCTGGTGAAACAATAAGTATCTTCCAAGTTGGATGTTTGTTTGTAATACTTATCGGCGTTTGGTTGGCAAAAAAATAATGTTCAGTGTTTAGACTTCAAAATAAAAAATATTGCAGTTTAAACACTGAACATTGAATGTTAAACCGACATAATTTCTTTTTCTTTAGCTTCTAAAGTTTTATCAACTAATACTATGTATTTGTTTGTCAGGTCTTGAATATTGGTTTCCGCATCTTTGGAAGCATCTTCGCTCAAACCATCTTTTTTCATTTTTTTCACACTTTCAACAGCATCGCGTCTAATATTTCTAATTGCAACTTTTCCAAATTCACCTTCACCACTTACACGCTTTACAATTTCGCGTCTACGCTCTTCAGTTAGTGGTGGAAGATATATTTTGATAATAATTCCATCATTTTGCGGAGTAACACCTAAGTTAGCAGCCATAATAGAACGCTCAATTGGCCCTAACATGTTTTTTTCCCAAGGTTGAATTGTTAAAGTTCTTGCATCTGCAACTGAGATATTGGCAACTTGACTTATCGGAGTTGGATTACCATAATAATCTACCATACAACTATCCAACATTAATGGATTTGCTCTACCCGCTCTAATTTTACTTAGTTCTGAATCAAGGTGGCTGAGAGCCTTTTTCATTAATTCTGTAGTCTGCTCAATTAATTTATTTAAATCTTCTAACATATCTATGTTTTCTTATGTTTTGCAAAATTACACTTTACCCTTCAAAACTTTATAAAATTCATGGTTAAAGAATAATAAAATTGGTTTTAATATTTACACCATTTAAGTAATGAAACTAATTTCAAATTTATGCAAATCTCTTATTGTAATGTTTTCTTGCCACTAGATTTACCCAAGCAGTTAATGAAATTCCAAGAGAAAAAAGGATTACAAAAACCAAAGTACTATCTAAAGAACTTAAAGAATAAGTCAAACCAATAAAAAGCAAATTTACCACAACTAGTAAATAAGTAATCGAATTGGGAGAAAATCCTATAATCAAGAGCAAATGATGAATATGCCTTCTATCTGCAGAAAAAGGTGATCTACCTTTTACAATTCTTACTGCAAAAACGCGAACTGTATCAAATAAAGGAACAAAAAATATTGAAAAAATTAGGGTAGCAGGATTCGCAATTTCAAATGGAGAAGATTTGCTTTCCGCAACATGCAAAAAATGAATAGCCAAAGCAGCTGTTATTGTACCAATTAATAAAGAACCGGTATCTCCCATAAATATTTTTGCTGGATGGAAATTAAATATTAAAAAAGCCAACAAACTTCCCGACAAACATGCAGCTATTGCAGCATACTCAAATTCATTATTTAGAAAAAACCATGTACCCAAAATTGAAGTTGCCATTAAACCCAATCCGCCTGCCAATCCGTCTACGCCATCAATGAGGTTGAAAGCGTTTATGAACATCAATATTATCAAAAAGCTCAATCCAATTGCCCAATATTCATGAATCTGGCCAATACCTAAAAAACCATGTAAGTTGTTTATAACATAACCACCCTTATAAACAAGTGGCAAAGAAGCCATTACTTGTCCAAATAATTTTTTTAAAGGAGACAAACCTAAAATATCGTCCAATAAACCCACAAAAAAAATAATAAACGCTGCATCAAATACAAACTGAAGATCGTTTATCAATTGAAGATCAACAGTAAACATTCCAGCAATTGCAAATCCTGCAAAAAATCCCAACCCACCAATTGATGGCATTGGTGATATATGATGTTTCCTGATATCTGGTTGATCTAACAATAATTTTTCCTTTGATACTTTTATAATTTGAGGGATTGCTATAAAAGTTATTCCAAATGAAACCAAACTTGACATTAAAATTTTAAATGTAAGGTTAAGTTGGGGGTAAATAAGAGAAAAAAAATCCACTGGTTTCGTATTTATTTGCTTTACAAATGCTAAAGAGTTCAATTTCGCAACAAAATAATTCAATTATTCAATACGAATATCCAATACTAAAATTTAATATAAAAATATTGCAAATTAATATATTAGTAATGCTATGAAGGCTTCATATAAAATGATAACTTTGCGTTTCAAAGCAAAAAAAATGGAACGTCTTAAAGGAATTGCAAGCCAGATTAGAAGAGATATTGTAAGAATGGTTCATGGTGTACAAAGTGGTCATCCGGGTGGTTCTTTGGGATGTACAGATTTTATAACCGCGTTGTTTTTTGATATCATGAAGCACAATCCAGATTTTAATATGGATGCAACAAATGAGGATGTGTTTGTGCTTTCAAATGGACATATTTCGCCTGTTTATTACTCTGCATTAGCTCGTTCAGGATATTTTCCCGTGCAAGAATTGGCTAGTTTTAGGAAATTAAATACCCGCTTACAAGGTCATCCTACAACACATGAGCATTTACCAGGTGTAAGAATTGCTTCTGGTTCTTTGGGCCAAGGAATGAGTGTTGCCATTGGTGCAGCATTAAGCAAAAAGCTTAATGGTGACAATCATTTGGTTTACTCACTTCATGGAGATGGGGAATTACAGGAAGGACAGATTTGGGAAGCTGTAATGTTTGCTGCTCACCATAAAGTAGACAACTTTATTGCTACAATAGATTGGAATGGGCAACAAATTGACGGCACTACAGAAAAAGTAATGAATCTTGGCAATATTCGTGAAAAATTTGATGTATTCGGCTGGGCAACATTAGAAATGGATGGAAATGATATGGATGCTGTTATTGCCACTTTACATGAAGCAAAAGCATTGGTTGGAAAAGGAAAACCTATTGCAATTTTAATGCATACTTTAATGGGCAAAGGCATTGATTTCATGGAAAACGACCACAACTGGCATGGAATTGCTCCTAATGATGATCAACTTGCAAAAGCTTTAGCACAAGTTCCAGAAACTTTGGGCGATTATTAATTTGTAATTATTTCTTTCATAACCGACCTAATTTTATTAAACCACAACAAATGTTTTAACATCTATGAAACACTTGTTGTGGTTTTTTTTTGTAATCATAGATTATTCCAAATTTCAAATTATGCCAATGTCTGCAGCATAAGTTGAAATTTGGGATAAATTGAAGTTTTAATAAAAAGATGATTACGAAGTGGTCAAATATTATAGAACATTAATGCATTAAAAATCGACTCCGAAGGAGTCGAATAACCAATAATTGTTATAATATTTACATTTATGAAATATTGCTTTGATTATACAAAATTATAATTCATTGATATTAGATAGATTCGACTCCTTCGGAGTCGTGTTTCCTTTCAAATACTTTGCTATATATATTTGACCACTTCGTGGTCATTTATTCTTAATCGATAAGGTTATTTTGAAATGGCTTTAACCCAATAATTTACTTTATTCTTCAAAAGCGTAATTATATCTAACTAAATTATAAAACCTTGTCTATCAATTATTTTATTCTATTTTTTTAGCTTTTGCTTTTTGCTCGTGAATGTTCAAGTTATCAAAACAAATGCTGCAGACAACGCCATAAATTGTAATTTGGGATTATCCCAGTATAAACATTAAAAAAATGAAAGATTGCCTTTCATCTGGGGCTTAAGCCATTTATATAAATTTTAAATTCTCCAACCAAATCTTGCTACAATCTCAACAACCTATTTAGATAAAACTCAAAAAGCCGTTTTAGAAATAAATTCTAAAACGGCTTTTTTAATATGATTTATTTATCTAATTAAAGATAAAATCTTATGATTACTTG
>CAMBYC010000072.1 GCA_945871875.1 Sphingobacterium thalpophilum | reverse complement strand
TGTAAGGTTGAACCAATATTTACCTTTTCCTCTGCAGCAATTTTTTCTGTTTTGGTAGTGTTTAGATTTTGTTCTAATGCTGCATTTTGATTTGTTAGATTGGTTTTTTCATCCGTTAACTTAACATTTTCAACTTGTAATCTTTCTATTTCAACCAAATACCCATCTATTTTACCATTAAGTTGAGAAATTAAATTGCGGGCTTCTTTTAAATCTGCACTTGAAGCATTTTGTTTTTTTACTAAAGATTGAATGCGAGATTTAATTCCTGCAATTTCTTGATCTTTTGATTTAACCAAGCTGTCTAATTTTGTATTTTCACTAGACATAGCATCCAACCTTAGAAGTGCATCATCAAATTCTTTTTGAACCTGCGTTTTGGAAGAATCCAAAACAGCATATTGTGAATCTTTTTGCTGAATTACTTCGTTGGTTTTGCTTTTATCGTAAAAAACATATCCCCATGTACCTAATAATGCTGCTATTAGAACACCGTAAATAAGACCTCTATTATCGCTTTTTTTTTCGTTCATAAAAAATTGGTTTGATTTTGCACTATATTAAAACATTTTAACGGAATAGTATAAGGAGTATTGTTAAATTTTTAAAAAAATACTATTGATTGTTATTGAATAATCATTCGCTTTTTAGCTATTTTGTAGAAAAACATCTTAAAAAATCTGTGCCACAAAAGAAGCAATACATTTTAATGCTTAAATTTTAGCAATCAAAACAACTATTGTCTTAAATTGAATTCTACAAGATAACTTTACAATTGTTATGAGTATATCAACAGACACCATTATTCAAGATTGGAAAAAAAAGAAATTTAGTCCTATTTATTGGTTAGAGGGGGAAGAAACCTATTCGATTGATACTTTAACAGACTTTGCCGAGCAGCATATTTTAACAGAGCAAGAGGCATCCTTTAACCTTACAATTGTTTATGGTAGAGAAGTTAGTGGTGCTGATGTTATAAATTCTTGTAAGCGATATCCAATGTTTGCCGAAAGGCAAGTGGTTATATTGAAAGAAGCTCAGTTTATGAAAGATATCGAGCAATTGTCAAGTTATATAGAGCACCCGCTTACTTCTACAGTTTTAATTGTTGCATTTAAAGATAAAAAAGTAGATGGTAGAGGGAGTTTTTCGAAAATACTAAAAAATAAGGCAGTTGTTTTAACCACAAAGAAAATGCAAGATTACCAATTGCCAGAATGGGTGTCGCAATTGGTGCATACAAAAGGGTATTTGATAGCCCCGAAGGCTTTAAGTTTATTGGTAGATCATGTAGGAAGTGACCTTAGCAGAATGAACAATGAAGTGGATAAACTCATCATGAATTTAGGTACAAGAAAGGAGATTTCAGATGAGGATATTGAAAAATACATTGGGGTAAGCAGAGAATTTAATGTTTTTGAATTGCAGGCTGCAATGGCAAAGAAAGATTTGTATAAGGCAATTAGAATTGTAGAATATTTTGAAACCAATCCCAAGGCTGCACCACTCCAAATGATTCTGCCAGCATTGTATGGGTTTTTTAGCAAATGCTATATGTTGTTTAGTTTTTCATCTTCCGATGAGAAAACAGCAGCAGCTGCAATTGGCGTTTCGCCATATTTTATGAAAGATTATACACAAGCCAATACGATTTATAAATTTGAAGGTATTGAGCAGATATTGTTGTTGTTGCATGCTTACAACTTAAAAAGTATTGGGATTAATGCTTCAAACTCTGGTGATTTGGGGCTGTTAAAAGAATTGGTGGTAAAGAGTATGAAGTAAGGGAATTGGTTGTTAGTTGTTAGTTGTTAGTAGTTAATGCCTAACTTCAATTGACAGTTTTTTTTAATTCAAAATCAGAGTTTTACCACAAAATAGTACTTACCCCTAACAACTAACAACTAACTACTTACTACTTCCCCCTGGTATTGGATTTGTATATAAAATCCAAACGTAGAATTATGATTAAACCACTTGTTTCTGTGGTTATGCCCGTTTTTAATGCAGAGAAATTTGTTGTGGCTGCTATTGAAAGCATTCTTTCTCAATCGTACACAAATTTTGAATTGATAATTGTAAATAATGCTTCAACAGACAACAGTGTTGAAAGTATTAAAAGAATTGTAGATCGACGTTTAATACTTCTTGAAAACGAAAAGAATTGTGGAATTGTTTTTTCAAGAAATAGAGGACTTAAATTGGCTAGAGGTAAATATATTGCAATTATTGATAGTGATGATATAGCACTTCCACATAGATTAGAAAAACAAGTTGAGTTTTTAGAATCGCATCCAAATTGCGGAATGTGTGGCAGTTATTATCAAATTATAGATCAAAATGGCAACAAAAAGTTATCAT
Organism: Sphingobacterium thalpophilum; assembly: GCA_945871875.1. Taxonomy (GTDB): domain Bacteria; phylum Bacteroidota; class Bacteroidia; order Chitinophagales; family Chitinophagaceae; genus Pollutibacter. Next base: position 14,128 of record CAMBYC010000072.1, on the reverse strand, counting down.
TTAAAGTTCCTACTGCTCCAAAAGACAATAAAACTTTCCTATTGTTCAATGTTCCCTTTTGCCAATCATCCGTTATGATGCCTGCAAAGATTGCAAAAAGATTTATGTATAGAATAGGTTTTGATATTATAGAAGATTATGAAATTGCCCAGAGAATTTCTAAAGAATACGATATTTGTAATCTTCCAATTTATACAACACTATACAGAACACATGTTAACAATGTTACTGTTGGAAAGCAGCAACAATTGCGAGATATTAGAAAAAGATTAGATTATGAGATTTTAGAGGATTTAAATATTAGTTTTTCGGCTCTTGAACTTGAACTACATACCAATTTTATAAACGGTTGTTATGATTATTTTAAAGACGAAAATAAAATGGAAGCATTAGAAAATTGGCTAATACGCTACTATAGCTTTGTAAAATGCCTTCCAGATTATAATATAGACTTTTTGAGAAAGATGATTGCTATAAGATGGTGGAATCTATGCTTTAAAACAAACAATTGGACATTTTTGTGGAATACCTCATTGTTATCAAAATTGTCATTTTCATACTTTAGTAACAATTTTAAGCAATTGACCGCCAAAATTTTAAAGCAAATGGATGTTATATAAAGAATAGCATCCGTTTTTTCATACCTTTGCACTACAAATTTTAACATGATAAGTGCAAAGAATATTACGCTTGCTTATGGTAAGCGGGTTTTGTTTGAAGAAGTAAATATAAGTTTCGTAAAGGGCAATTGTTATGGTGTTATTGGTGCCAATGGTGCTGGGAAAAGTACTTTTTTGAAAATCCTAAGTGGCGAAATAGAACCCAACAAAGGAAACGTTGAAATTTCAAAAGGAGAACGTTTGGCCGTATTGAAACAAAACCAGTTTCAATTTGATGAAATTACAGTATTGAATACCGTTCTCATGGGCCACCAGCAAATGTGGAAGGTGATGTTAGAAAGAGAACGTATCTATGCTTTAGAAGATTTTACAGAAGAAGATGGTCTTAAAGCTGGTGAATTAGAAAATGAATTCGGCGAAATGGGTGGTTATACTGCAGAAAGTGATGCTGCAACCCTTTTAAGCGAATTGGGTGTTACTGAAGAATACCACCAAACCCTGATGAAAGATATTCCATCAAACCTAAAACTTCGAGTTTTATTGGCTCAAGCACTTTTTGGTAATCCTGATATTCTTTTATTGGATGAACCTACCAACGGTTTAGACATCGAAACAATTGCTTGGTTAGAGAATTTCTTAGCTGAATATGAAAATATAGTTTTGGTAGTAAGCCACGATAGACACTTTCTTGATGCCGTTTGTACACACGTTGCGGATGTAGATCGTGCTAAAATAAAAACATATACAGGTAACTACAGTTTCTGGTATGAATCTTCACAGTTAATGGCTCGTCAATTGAGCGATAAAAACAAGAAAACTGAAGATAAACGTCAAGCTTTGATTGATTTCATTGCCCGTTTTAGTGCAAACGCTTCAAAATCAAAACAAGCAACAGCCCGTAAAAAAGCGTTAGAGAAATTAACAATTGATGAAATCCAACCTTCTAACAGAAAATACCCGGGTATTATTTTCCAGCCATTGAGAGATGTGGGTAATCAAATCCTCAATGTGGTTAATTTATCAAAAACTGTTGACGGAAGAACACTATTCAGTAAACTTAATTTTAGCCTAAATAAAGGCGATAAAGTTGCAATCATTAGTAAAGATCCTCTTGCAGTTACCCAATTTTTTCAAATCATTTCCGGTTTAGCTGAGGCAGATAGCGGAAGTTTTGAATGGGGAACTACTGTTAGTAAAGCGTATCTCCCTGTAGAAAATAATGAGTTTTTTGTTGAAGGATTGTCTTTATTAGACTGGCTTCGTCAATATGTTCCATCACACGTAACTGACGCTGACGAACCCTTTTTAAGAGGTTTCCTTGGTAAAATGTTGTTTAGTGGAGATGATATCACCAAAAAAACCAATGTACTTAGTGGTGGTGAGAAAGTTCGTTGTATGCTTAGTAGAATGATGTTGCAAAATCCTAATTGCATAATTCTTGACCAACCTACAAATCACCTTGATTTGGAAAGTATCCAAAGCTTTAACGAACAATGTATTGAATACAAAGGTGTGATTTTGCTTACATCGCACGACCATACCTTTATGCAAACTACAGCAAACCGAATTATCGAATTAACTCCAAAAGGTATCATTGATAAATTGCAAACTTTTGATGAATATTTTGAAGATCAAAGAGTAAAAGCACTTAGGCATGAAATGTACAGTTAGTTTATCCTAGAGATAAGCTAACTTAATATGAATTGGCACCAATTACCCTCAGATAATATTTTCACATTATTAAATTCATCACCAAACGGAATTGAAACAGACGAAATTCAATCCCGTTTGGTGAAATTTGGCCCTAACGAAGTAAAAGCAATTAAGCCAATTTCACCTTGGTTGATATTTTTTCGTCAGTTCAATGATTTTATGATTATTGTTCTGATTGCGGCATCTATTACTTCTGGCATTATAGGTGATATCACCGAAACTATAGTAATCTTATGCATTGTCTTAATCAATGCAATAATTGGGTTTATCCAAGAATTTCGTGCAGAAAAATCTCTCGAAGCACTTCGAAAAATGGCTTCCCCCTTCTCCATAGTTATCCGAAGTCATAATGTTTCATCTATCCCAACTTTAGATTTAGTGCCTGGCGATATTGTTTCACTCTCAGCTGGCGATATTGTTCCTGCAGATATTCGTCTTATTGAAGTTTTTTCTTTCAAAATTGACGAATCTGCACTCACTGGGGAATCTATTCCTGCTGAAAAATCTACCCAAACTTTAATAGCCGAACAAATTCCATTGGCAGAGAGAAATAATATGGCTTATAAGGGTTCAATGGTTGCCCAAGGAAGAGCAAAAGGTATTATTGTAGAAACTGGAATGGCTACAGAATTGGGGAAAATTGCTGGGATGTTGGATCAAATGGAAGTTGAAAGCCCCCTCAAGCGCAAGATGACTGAGTTTAGCAAAAAATTATCAATTGCTATTTTCTTTATTTGTTTTTTGGTTTTTATTGCAGGATGGATAAGAGGTGAAGCTCCTTTATCCATGCTTTTGGTTGCCATTAGCCTGGCAGTTGCAGCGATTCCTGAATCTCTTCCTACCTTAATAACAATTGCACTTGCCTATGGGGCAAATAGGTTGATGAAAAAAAAAGCATTAATCCGAAATTTGCCGGCAGTAGAAACATTGGGATCTGTTACAGTAATTTGTACAGACAAAACTGGAACACTTACCATGAATAAAATGAAAGTGGTTCAGTGGTATGAACACAAATCTTTGAATAAGCCTATACAATCAATTTCAACCCTGCTTTTAAATGCAAGTTTGAATAATAACTTATTGGTAAATGAAGATAAATCGTGGATAGGCGACCCCACTGAAATTGCTTTAGTAGAAGATGCTGTTGGCAAACTAAGCGAAGAGGTATATAATAATTTGCAAAATAGCTATCCTCGAGTTGCCGAATTGCCTTTTGATGCAGATCGCAAATGTATGTCTACCATTCACGCTTTTCAAAATAAGTTTTTAGTATTTTCAAAAGGAGCAATTGAATCAATATCATCAATGGTTTCAGACCAACCGATAGATGAAAAAATATTGAAATATTGTAATGAATGGGCAGATAATGGCATTAGGGTGTTGGCTTTTGGTTACAAAGAAATGAACGAACTACCTTCATCAATTAATAGTGAAACTATTGAAAGTAACTTGATTTTTTCTGGATTAATTGGTTTGATGGATCCTCCACGGGAAGAGGTTTTTGCAGCCATTGAAGCATGTAAAACTGCAGGTATTAAACCTATAATGATTACTGGTGATCATCCTGCTACCGCCGAAGCAATTGCAAAGGTGGTAGGTATTTGGAAAGAAGGCGGTAAAACCATTACAGGAACAATGTTAAATGAAATGAATGAAGATGTGTTTTTAAACGAAGTAAAAAACATTTCAGTTTATGCTAGGGTTTCGCCAGAACAAAAGTTAAAAATTATAAAAGCATTTCAATACCACAATCATTTTTTAGCAATGACGGGAGATGGAGTGAATGATGCACCTTCGCTTAAATCGGCAGATATCGGAATCGCAATGGGTATCAGTGGAACTGAAGTTAGTAAAGAAGCTTCCGATATGATTTTGTTGGATGATAATTTTGCCACAATTGTAAACGCCGTTGAAGAGGGAAGAATAATCTATGATAATATAAGAAAGTTTATAAAATATATTATGACCTGCAATGGTGCCGAAATATGGATAATCTTCCTCGCACCTTTTTTGGGTTTCCCACTGCCTCTATTACCTATTCAAATTTTATGGATAAATTTAATAACAGATGGTTTTCCTGGATTGGCACTGGTAAATGAGAAAGCTGAAATTGATATTATGCAGCGACCACATTGGGTTTACAAGGCTGGGAAATTCATCAAAAAAACGAACATTGGCAAACTATGGTGTTTACTACGTTGTCTTTTTGTCAACTTGCCCATGTACTTGCCATTAGGAGTGATAAACAATACCTTTTTGAAATTGGTGTTTTTAGTAATTTATCATTAATTATTACAATCTTTCTAACCTGTTTATTACAAATTGTTGTGATTTATTTGCCTTTGGCAAATTCAATTTTTAATACCCAGCCATTAACTATTGCAGAGTTATTGTCATGTTTTGGAATTGCAATACTATTTTTTCACGTTATAGAGTTTGAAAAAATGATTAAGCGAATCATAAGATTTAAATTGAGATAGAATAAATTAGCAGAATTGAATACCATTTTAGAACTTATGATTCTATTAAACCAGATTACGCGTTAGAAAAATCGAAAGACGTTATTTCAATAGCCCCTAGCTTTAGCTAGGGGTGTATGAGTGTTTTTAAAATGGCTTTAGCCATATTATTTTTTTCTTCTAATTAGTAATTTGGGATAAATTATCATTTGTATTCGCCAAATATATCTCTCAGGGTATCGGCAATTTCTCCGAGTGTGCAATTGTTTTCTACAGCACTTACTACCAATGGCATTAAGTTTTGATTTTCAATTGCTGCCTTTCTGATTTTATCTAATGAAGAAATAACTAAAGCTTGATTCCTGTTTTCTTTAAACGCTTTTAGTTTTGCTAGTTGCGTTTTTTGAATACTTTCATCAATTTTAAAAACAGGTATTTTAGTACTTGTTTCTTCTTTAAAAGCGTTTACGCCTACAATTATTTTCTCTCCCGATTCAATTGCTTTTTGGTATTGATAAGCACTAGCTGCGATTTCGTTTTGCATATATCCAGCTTCTATTGCTGCTACACTTCCGCCCATTGCATCAATCTTATTGATTATTGCCGATGCTTTTTGTATGATTTCGTCAGTTAGTGATTCAATGAAAAATGAACCAGCCAACGGATCAACGGTATCTGCGATACCACTTTCATAAGCAATGATTTGTTGTGTACGGAGTGCGATGCCTGCTGCTGCTTCTGTAGGTAAGCTTAACGCTTCATCGTAACCGTTTGTATGTAAAGATTGAGTTCCTCCCAAAACTGCTGCTATTGTTTGTGCTGTAACACGTACTATATTGTTTAAAGGTTGTTGTGCGGTTAACGTACTTCCTCCGGTTTGTGTATGGAACCGCAGCATCATTGCCTTTGGATCAGTTGCACCCATAGATTGTAAAATGGTAGCCCACATTTTACGGGCTGCTCTAAATTTCGCAACTTCTTCAAATACGTTATTGTGGGCGTTGAAGAAAAACGATAATCTTTTACTGAATACATCAATAGATAACCCTTTTTCCAGTGCCGCTTTTACATAAGCTTTGCCGTTACTTAGTGTAAATGCTATTTCTTGTGCTGCCGTACTTCCAGCCTCTCTTATATGATATCCAGAAATTGATATGGTATTCCACTTGGGAACTTCCATCGCACACCATTCAAAAATATCTGTTATAATGCGCATTGATTCTTTTGGTGGATAAATATACGTTCCACGGGCTGCATATTCTTTTAAGATATCATTTTGTATTGTGCCTGAAATCTTTTGTAAATCTGACCCTTGTTCTTTGGCTACAGCAACATACAATGCCAACAAAATGAATCCAGTGGCATTAATGGTCATAGAGGTTGAAATCTTTTCTAATTGAATGTCTTTAAACAATTCCCTCATATCCTGAATGGTATTGATAGACACTCCAACTTTTCCTACTTCTCCGTCAGACAATGGATGATCACAATCATAACCAATCTGGGTTGGTAAATCAAATGCTACACTCAAGCCCATTACCCCTTGTGCGAGTAGATAATGGTAACGTTTATTGCTTTCTTCTGCTGTTGAGAATCCTGCGTATTGACGCATTGTCCACAATTTACCTCTGTACATATCTGGTTGAATGCCGCGGGTAAATGGAAATTCGCCCGGTATTTCAGTCATCAACTTGGCATCGTTGGTGCCATACAATGTTTTTATTTCAATACCTGAATCTGTGAATTTATTTTTCATGGTTCAAAGGTTTTATACAATTATCTCTTTTAGGATGTTGTGAAACAATCCATTTAATGTATTCTTATAATTAAGTTTTATTTCAAAGCAATTGTTGGGCTTCATGGCGAAGAACTTCTAATACTATTGGATGTAATGATGATTGCGGATTTGATTGTAATAAATCAACAATACCATTATAAATTTCTACACCCGTAGAATTGTTTCCTACTGCACTTGAAATTTGATTGATGATAAAGATATTCTGCTCTTTCAAGTTAGAAACCGCTTGCCAAGCTGTGGGACTAACATAAATCTGTTGACTTAAGTTGTAATCAAACTCGCTTAATATTTGGTTGATTAACAAATCTTTATATTGTTGGTTAGATAATGAACTTGGAGGTATGCGTTGCAATAGATTGGAAAAAGCAATTCTTTCGGTTAAAATGACTAATCTTTCATAAGCTTGTAATGGTAGGGTAGAAGAGGGTTTTTGAGGTGTAGGGATATTGCTTTGGGTAATAGCTGGTTTACTGTCTACTGTAGGTAGAATGTTTAATCCTTTTGATTTTCTTAGGTTAAAATTTGTATAAGCTAGGAAAGCGATTACGATTATCAATAGAGCAATTACGGCAACAAGTTGTAGGGTATCTCTATCCAGCATAAAATTGATTTATTAAATTGAGTATATAATGAAATGATAAACAAAAATACGTATACTAAAATTGTTTTAAATTTGCAATATGGAAAAAATAGTTTCTGCCCCCATAAAATTTACACCAAACGCAGTTATTGAATTGAAAAGATTGATGGCTGCTCCAGAATTTGATAGCAATCAAGTTTTGCGTATTGGCGTAAAAGGAGGTGGATGTTCAGGTTTGACTTATATTTTAACATTCGAACTACCACAGGATAATGATGATTTCTTCACTATCGAAGGAATTCCTTGTATGATGCAGCCTGCTCATGGCATTTATTTGGTTGATATGGAAATTGATTGGACTACAGGTTTAGATGCTAGGGGTTTTGTTTTTACCAATCCCAATGCTTCTGCAACCTGCGGTTGTGGGACTTCTTTTGCTGTGTAAGACAAGTAAACAGTTCATTATTTGTCTAAAACCTATATTATTTTTAAATCCCAGTTGAAGCTGGGGGCAATTGAAAGAATAGCCTTTTTTAGTAGCTTCAAATTTCAGTTGTACGATTTTTCGTACAACTGACTTCCCTCCTTGGTGAGCTTCTTTTTTAAATCACTCCAATAACGCTTTGGAATAGAGCTTCCTGTTAAAATTTCTCATTTATATTTTTCATCTAATTCCAATCTCGAGTATAAACAAACCAATTAGCATTAATTCTATTTACATACAAATACTCATAGTTTTCTTCCATTTCGTTGGGCTGAACTGTGTAATAGCGCAAACCACTACTATACGATTCAAATTCCACGCAATTTTTGCATTCAAAATAACCATGTGAGATACTAAGCAGTTCATGATAATCTAAAAACTTATGAAAATAATTATATGTACTAGTATCGATATTTTCATGTTTAAGAACTTCAGTTATTGAATTAAGATAAATATAATTCATTAAGCTATCATTCCAGGTTTCCCATTTTGAATCAATTGTAGGACAATTTGACCATTCATTTACTGATTGACAATTACTGTCAAGATTATTGGTGATAATAATCCAATCAATTTCTTTGTGTTTTAAAAATTGATAGGCAACCTCTTTCAATTGATTTTCATTTTTGTCTAATAATGCTTCAAGATTGCTTGTACTTAAGCCTCCTTGACATGAAACAAAAAGTATAGCACAAATAAAAACGTAGATTAATTTCATTTCAACATGATTTTTGTTTCGTTAATTAACACTCTTGTATTGAAGCCAGGTCAGTCGTAAAGCATGGCATATGACGGTTTGTAGCTACAAGAATTTGGAGAATTTCACCAACCCGATAAATATCGGGATTGAAGGGGAGAACCAAACATTGATTAACTATTACGCTTGCACGCTGTTAGGTGCTGTGGCTAAATCGAATCTCTTACATCTTGTATTTTATTCTTTAATTCCTCTAAATCTTTTTCAATAATTTCCCATACAATTTCATATTCTTTTCCCATATAATCATGAACAATTCTATTTCTAAAACCTCTGATTCGATGCCAATTGACTAATTGAAATTTATCTCTGATTTCATTTGGAATTCTATTTGAGGCTTCACCGATAATTTCAAAATTTCGAATAACAGCATCAATTGTTTTATCGTCTTTAAAAAAATCATCTAGTGATAATCCACTTGTATAAATCTAAATCTTTTGAATTGACTCAATAATATCTTCCAATAATAGAATTGGTTCTCTCTTAGACATATTCAAGCTCTTTTTCAATTGATTTTAAGTGACGTTCCTTAAGTCCTTTCTTAGCAACTAAATCGACTTTCAATTTCAGAATATGTTCTAGTTCATCAGCTAGATTGATAAACTCTAATCCAATTGGCCTGTTAAACTCAACTAAAATGTCCAAATCACTTTCTTCTGTCTGTTGATTTCTAGCATAAGAACCAAAAATAGCTAAATTGCTCAGCCCATACTTTGAACTAAGTCTTTGCTTATGAGCAAGAAGTGTGTTTTTTATGTCTAACAAGTTAAGCATCCTCAAATGTATGTAAAAATTGTCTTTGATGCAAGTTGCCATTGCTCCTAACGGTTTTCAGCTACCCGATGGGCAGGTGATTCACCACTAATGATGATTAAAAATACAAATGTTTCATAACCACAAAACTGTCTTTGGAACACGAATCCCCTCCTTTGGGGTAGGTGATGTTACCTGCTGGCGTTCTGTCTGTCGTTGCTCTATTGTCCATTTTTACGGTGTCTTGGTGCGCTGGCTTGGTGGCTCTTTTGTATTTTTTGCGTTGGCTTTGTGAAGTTGTGAAAAATACAAATGTGCCACCAAATGATTGGCGTTATGTGAACCTAATTTGAAAATTGAGTTTGATAAAAGAACCTTTACTTTCTCCAACTTCTTCTGCTGTCAATACTCTACCGAAGTCACAACGATGCGGACTACTGTCAGGATAGTCAATTTTTTTGTGGTTTAATAAATAATCTTGGAAGTCGTTCCAATTATAAATATGATAACATAAAAGTTCACCGTCTCTTTTAACTGCAATGTAACCACCAGTTGCACTAAAGGTTCCTGTCCAAAGAGAACCTGCTTTCATTCCTAATGCCGCATCAACTAAAAGTCGTTTGATTTTGTAGGTATAAAAATTAGGATTGAGTTTTATATTAAAGTCGCACGGATTTGATTCGTTCAAGAATTCGGTAAGTCCTGCAAGTTTATTCGGTCCACCTAAATATCTATGCAAAAGTAAATGGGACAAAATTTCTGGAAGTTTACTGTCTATAAGTTCAAGATTTGTTCTAAAAATCTCACTATTCATTTTTTCAAAAGTGAATTTATAGTCATTTTCAACTAACCATTTTATTCTCGCTCCGTAGGTGTCAAGATTATTTAATTCAAATCTTTTTTTATCATCAATTTCAGGTTTGATTTTATAAATCAAATTTGAAGGTTTCCCTGCATTGAATAAAGTTGGTTTCCCTCCAAGATATGATTTAATACTAAAGCCAAGCAGTGGATCGTGTTGTGTAATGGGATCGTGAATAACAATACGAATATCTGCTGTTTCCTTTCTTTCGTCAGATAATGAATTTGTGTGAAATTTTTGCAGAACAGGTTTTGCAAAGATTAATTCAAATGCCCTTTTTCCTGTTTCACCCGTTACAATCCCTTTATGAAATTCATAGGCCAACTCCTTTACATCTTTGATAGGGATTTCTGAAAGTGTTTTCCCTTCTGCATTTTGAATTACGATTTTTTCATTTCTTATATAATGTAAGTCTTCAACATCTCCGCGAATGATTTTAAGAATAAGATAAAACAGATTTTCGTTTTTATTTAAATCTTTGTCGGCTGCATATATTTTTCCATCAGCTAGCAATTTTAAGAAAGTATAAAACTCACTCCATTCACCTTTATTGCCTGATAATTCTTCCTTTTTATTTTTTGCTGGCATTCGTAATTCCGATTAGTTCTAAAAGTTTATTTGCTGTCGCCTGAATTGCAGGCACGGCAACGGAGTTGCCAAATTGCTTGTAAGCTGATGCGTCAGCAACAGGAATTACATATTTGTCTGGAAAGCCCTGAAGCCTTGCCCATTCTCTCGGTGTCATTTTGCGTATTCCTTCACGGTTAACAGTTCCTTTTATGTGTGTTGTTGGTGTAAAGTCAGTAATTCTATGGTCATAAACTAAATTTCTTTCTCTGCCCATACCACCTACAACAATTGAATTTGCAATCCCATCGTCAGGAATTATAGCATAACCAAAGCCATTACCTTTACTTTCGTGTCTTTCTTTATGATTGATTAGAGTTTGAACATATTGGGTTGAAAGAAAATATTTTGTTGCAGGAACATTTTTCTCTTTGACATCTGCAAATTTTACTTTTTTCTTCAACGGTTTTGGATATTCAAACTCTGTAATTCCTTGGTCTTTTCTAAATCCAACAATGTAAATTCTTTCTCTCTGTTGCGGAACGCCAAAGTCTTTTGCATTAATAATTTGTGGTTCGGGAACAAAATAGTCAAGGTCGTTTCGTAAAACATTTAAAATTGTAGCGAGTGTTTTACCTCCGTTATGATTTCTTAAACCTTTTACATTTTCAAGAAAAATTGCTTTTGGTTTTTTTCGTTTAATGATTTCTGCAACATCAAAAAATAATGTTCCTCTTGTATCCTCAAATCCGCCACGTTTCCCAGCTATTGAAAATGCTTGACAAGGAAAACCGGCACACAAAACATCAAAGCAGTCTGGAATAAATTTTTTAGTTCCTTCTTTTGTAATGTCGCCAAATGGAACTTCGCCAAAGTTTGCTCGGTAAGTTTTTTGTGCATCTTTATCCCATTCAGAAGTAAACACACATTTACCACCTAAATTTTGCATTGCAAGTCTAAAACCGCCTACACCAGCAAATAAGTCAATGAATTTGAACTTATAGTTTTCAGGTGTTGGAAAAGGAACATCATTAACTTCAAAAAGTAATTGTTGCATAGCATCCTCCGCAACCATTGAAAGATTGTTTTCTTCCTCTTGGTATTGGATATATTCTTTAATGTATTTTAAAGCATCTTTTTTAAAATACTTCGCAACACCATTGTCAATATTATGAAGGTAATGAGTTATAACAGCCTTTTTCTCATTAGTTGGCACAAGTTCAACTAATCTGATTTGAAAGCGTTTGCCGTCAAACTCGTCTATGCTTATTTTCTCTTTCAATTTCATCCTTTTGTATTTCTATTATTCAGGTCGTAAAGTTAATTTTTTTAGGTTTGTTTTTGTCAAAAGTTGCCTTCAAATTCTCAACCGTCCACTGGTCGGGTGGTGGGTGGGCTTTGGGTGCGGTTGGGCAAAATTAAATGTGCTGCATAAGCATTTGCTAGTGTGTCGGCTTGCACCTCTTTTAATTTTGCGAAGCGTTGGCTGTATTTTGTCATTTTGTCGGTCTGTTCAATGTTTGTAGGGTGTCTCATAGGGTTGCAGATAACGTTCCCGGGCTTGGAGAAGGTGGCGAATTTCACCATCCCTATAAATATCGGGATTGATGGGGAGAACCAAATATTAATTAACCATCTCGGCTCAGCCGAGACGTAGCACTGAACCGCCACTTTTGCCAAACCCGTGTAATGGGCTGGGGTTCTTTGTCCGCTTGCATTCTCGTTAGTTTTCATTGTAACCAAATTGTCTGCTTTGTAAAACTTCTTTCCACCAACTTTCTCTGTTAATAATAATTTGGTCGTCAGTAGTTGATTTGTAAATGTCAAGAATGGAATATTTAAAATTTTGTTTTATGTGGTCAAAAGTTAGTCGTTTAAGTCCAACATTTCCACCGTTTCCATTTTTCACATACGCTTTCCAACGTCCTAAAATCATATTTTCTCCGTATGCCGAACCAACATACATTTTTCCGTTTGAAATGTCGGTCATTAAATAAACTCCTTTTTGATTTTGAAGAGCTGTTTTCCAATTATCCTTTTCTAATACTCTGTTCATTTCGTCCCAAGAAATATTTACCTTTTCATAACCAGGAAATAAGTCATTGTCAAATGTGTCAGGTAAAATTTGAGATACATAACAGTCGTCAATTACTGATTCGGCATTGCGAATCATTGTCTGTGCTTTGTTCTTAAATTTCACAATTAAACGTCCAACATATTTTTGGTATTCGGGCAGGTCTTGATAGTCGTAGCCTACACCGTTGATTATATTCAAGTCATTAGTTACTTGTCCAATGTGAAAAAGCAACCAAAAATCTTCATTCGGCTTTATCTTAACGAGTCCAACCGTGATTTGGCCTGCTTTGTATGATTTGTTTTTGTTGTAATTCCAATATTGTCCAGCCAGCATTGTTGAAATGTCGCCATTTTTAAAAAGTTCTATCGGATTCCAATTTTGGGCAAACATCAAATTGAAACGAATCTTAACATTGTTAAGGTTGTCAAGTTGTAATAAGTCGTTTAATTTAATGCTATCCATATTTTAAGCAAATGTTTTACTAATTGTTGGGTCTATTTTTTATAATGAACTGCGATACTTCTTCTATGGTCAGCGGAGTTTTTTGTCTGTGAATTATTGAATGACAGTTTGGGCAAACAGGTCGTAAATCTTTAACTGGGTCAACTTCGTAAGTCTGTCCAACCGTTGCAACTTGTTTCAAATGGTGAACGTGAATAAAGTCTTTTCCAATTTGTCCGTAAGTTTTTTCAAAGTTGAAGTCGCAAACAACACAAGTAAAACCATAATGCTCTAAACATTTTTTTCTAGCAAATGGGTTACGTTCATATTTCGTAACTGATACTTGGTTTGGAGTTCCTTCGGTGTATGTTTTTTGAATTTCATTCTCGGCTGGAATGAATGGGTTATGTCTTATTTTTTGAGTTGTCAAGAAGTCAAACCAAACCGCTTCAAGTTCGTCTACAAGTTCAGGTTTAATTGAATTTCCCGAACCCATTGGTCGCCAATTTTGCTTCGCTAAATTTCCTGCTTTTAAAATGTCAACTGTCAAGATTGGCTCTTTGTCAGGGTTTAACAAAACTTCAAAGTCAACATCTATGTATAATGTATCCTTATTTTCTCCGCTCCAATGTCTTTCGTAAAAAGGTGTCGAAGTGGCGAAACCTGCTGCTATAATTCCTTTCGGTTCTGTTCCAACTTTGAGTAAAAAAATTCTGTCGCCCAGTTGAATTGATTTTGTGTTGCCACAGCTCCAACGTTGAGAACACCGTCCTGTCAAGTCAACTTGTTCAATGTCTTGTTCAAGAGTTGTCCAAGCCCATTTTTTAGGATTCCATAAAAATAGATATGTGTTCATTCGTTGTTGTCTGTCTTTTTACCCTTGCCCATAACGTTTTGGGGCTTGGCGAAGGTGGCGATTTTCACCACAAATGTTGATGCGGAGAACGAACTTTTGAGTAACCACAAATGTGTCTTCGAGGTACTGAACCGCCAATTTCTTGTAGGTGCTGTTATAAG
>CAMBYC010000071.1 GCA_945871875.1 Sphingobacterium thalpophilum | reverse complement strand
TTAATGATGTTGATATTGATCAGTACCCTGGTGAATCTTCTATTAATTTGCAAACACCAACTACAAGATCTTACGGTATCAATATTAATTTCACATTTTAATTAAAAGAAACAAATAAATATGAAAAAGATATTTCAAATACTAAGTTTTATATTGGTATTGAGTTCAATGACAGCTTGTAAAAAGTCATTCGATACTTTAGCCTCAGATCCTAATAGAGCTACATCAGTTCCTGCGAACTTGATTTTAAATAATGTCCTTCTTGAATACAATGAAGGCGCATTTAATACGACACAAAGATGGAATCAATATTACGTTTGTAATTATGATTATTATGGTAACCAAGAGTACAACTGGACTGGATTTTCATACAATAATTACAATGTATTAAAGAACATCCAAAAGATGGAAGACGAATCAAAGAAGTCTGTAACAGCTCCAAATCCTTATACAGCACTTGCTAAGTATTTAAAAGCTTACTTCTTGTATGATTTAACAATGAATTTAGGTGACATTCCTGTTTCTGAAGCTTTAAAAGGTTTAGGAAATATTACGCCTAAGTACGATAATCAAAAGCAAGTTTTCCAACAAATTTTGACTTATTTAGAAGAAGCAAATACAGAAATGGGTACTTTAAAGTCTACTAATTATGTATTAGCAAATGATTTCTACTACGGTAACAATTTGTCTAAGTGGCAAAAAGCGGTGAATGCTTTCAAATTGAGGGTATTGATCCAATTGAGTAAAAAAGAAGCAGATACTGATTTGTCAATCAAAACTAAATTTGCTGATGTAATCAACAATCCTACTAAATATCCTTTATTCAGCAGCGACGAAGATAATTTAGCTTTTACTTACAATAACCAATACAATAAGTATTCTACAAATCCAGATAATTTTGGTTTTGATGCAACTCGTTACAATATGTCTTCTACTTACTTAGGTAACTTAACAACTTTGAAAGATCCTAGAACTTTCTTTGTTGCTGAGCCAGCTTCTTCATTAGTTGCTGCAGGTAATGCGCCTAATTCTTATGATGCATTTATGGGTGCTGGTTCTGGAGAAGATTTAGCGACAATGAGTTCAAACGCAGGTTCTGGTAAATATTCGTTTATCAACCGTAAGCGTTATTATCAAACGTATACTGCTGAAAAAACAACGCAAGTTGGTTACCAAGAAATGTGTTTCAACATAGCAGAAGCAGCAAACAGAGGTTGGATTTCTACTCAAAATGCTGAAACTTGGTACCAAAATGGTATCAAAGCTTCTCAAGCTTTCTACGGTGTGAAAGAAGGTGCTAACACAGTTACTTTTCAAAAACCAGGTGGTACTTTAGCGGAGTCTGTAGCATATACTGTTGACTTTAATTATGCTACTTATTATGCACAATCAACAGTAAAATATGCTGGTAATAATGCTGCTGGATTAAACCAAATTTTAATGCAGAAGTATTTAGCGATGTATCAAAATAGTGGTTTCGAAGGTTATTATAATTGGAGAAGAACAGGGGTACCAACTTTCCATACAGGTTCTGGTTCTGGTAATAGCCAAAGAGTTGCATTGCGTTTCCAATATCCAAGTGCAGAGAGAATTAACAACAAAATAAACTTGGAAGCTGCTATCAGTTCTCAATACGGCGGAACAGATGATATCAATGCAAAAATGTGGATCATTAAATAATATTTTTTTTGAAATTAATGGGTCTTTTATTTAGAGGAAGAGCAGGTTTACCTGCTCTTCCTTATTTGTTTAAGATAAGATATGAGCCAATCTAAAAAGCAACATTCCGTTTTACTGTCTTATCCCCCCGACCAACTACACATTGCACAAGTAATTTATATTTTCAATCTGTGTGAGGAAAACACCCTCTCAATTCGGTCAAAAAATCGGTTGATTTCGGTTTTGTGAAAACATAACTCATTAAAGATCAACGTTTTCATTTTTCAAAAAATCTTCATAACCCTGAGGTATCGGGTTCAAATCCCGATTTCACTATACTTAAACAAATGACTTAAGTTAAAACGTAGGTCCTTTGTTGTTTGCGAGAGGTGGCAATGTTAACAAAACATTATTAGTTATACATCATAATGTATACACTTATTTGATAGTGGCCATTTATTTTTAAATTAGTGAAAAATTTCAAAAAATGGAAAGAAGAAAATTTATTCAAAGTCTAACCATAGGTACTTCAATTGCACTTTTACCTGTTGATGTAACTGCAAATAAAAATATAAATAATCCAGGTAAAAGGGTGAGTTTTGGCATCATAGCGGATATTCATAATGACGTGATGCACGATGGAGAGTATAGACTTCGAACTTTTTTGAATGCATCAAAAAATAAAGACCTTGATTTTATTATCCAACTTGGAGATTTTTGTCAACCAAAAGAAGCCAATAAAGAGTTTTTTGATTTATTTAATAATCATCCTGGCAAAAAGTATCATGTTATTGGTAACCATGATTTTGATGCTGTTAATGTAGCTGACAAATTATCAGTGGTGAAGAATTTTTATGGGCTTAATAGCACTTACTATACTTTTGATTCAGCAAATTTTCATTTTATTGTTTTAGACGGAAATGAAAAAGATCCAGATTTTAAACAAGGTTATCCTCGTTATATTGGTGAAAAACAACAAGAATGGTTAAAAGATGATTTACAAAAAACAACTCTTCCAGTTGTAGTTTTTGTTCATCAGCCATTAGGTGATGATGAGGCTGGGATAATAAATCGCTTACAAATAAGAGAAATATTTGAAGAAGCAAATAAGCGTGCTGGGTTTAAAAAAGTAATAGCATGTATAAATGGTCATACACATATTGATCAAAATCAGGAAATAAATGGTATTAATTACATTCAAATCAATAGTTCGTCCTATAAATGGCTTGGGGAAAAATATGTCATGACAAGACGATATAGCAAAAAGTTTGATAGTTATTACCCTGACATGCTTTATACTGCACCGTATAAAGATTCTATTTATGCTTTTGTAGAGATAACAGACAAGTTTATAACAATAAAAGGAAAGCTTTCTGAGTTTGTTGGGCCTCATCCTAAAGATATGGGATATAAGGGTTATGAGTTAGAATATACAAAACCGGATATTACAGATAAAAAGCTTCCATATTAAATAATCCGGGTTTAAAAGGATTTAAATCAACTATTATTGTAAAACATAACATGAACATTTTACAGTTTCATGATTATAATAGCAATTATTTAGAAAGATTAATAACAGGTGGTGCTGCAGGCATTACACAATTATTAAAACTACTTATTGCAAGATTAGATCCCTATTCAATACTTAATGCAAAAATATTCATATGTTGAGCATCAACACCTCCAGTTATTGGGGCACATGGGTAGAACGGAATTTATGCCACCAAGTCAGGCCTAAATTATTGAAGAAAAACAAATAGTTTCTAATGCGATTTAAAGAAAGAGTTATATGGATTACAGGTGCCTCATCTGGTTTAGGGGAAGCTATGGCTAAGGCATTTAATGCAGAAGGTGCAATACTCATTTTATCTTCCCGAAATAAAGAATCACTAATTCGTGTTCAAGATGCTTTTGTAAACAAACAAGTGCCTTCTATCGTTTTGCCTTTTGATGTTCAAAAATATAATGATGCAGAAGAAGTGGTAAAAGATGCAATTAGCAAGTTTGGAAAAATTGATATACTCATCAACAATGCCGGCATTAGTCAAAGAAGTCTATCCAAAGACACACTTTTTAAAGATGAACTTAGGCTTATAGAAGTAGATTTAATTGGGACTATTGCGTTAACAAAAGCAGTGTTACCAGAAATTATGAAACAAAATGGTCAGCTAGTGGTTGTAAGCAGCGTTATGGGAAAAATAAATACAAAATATCGAACTGCTTATGCTGCGGCAAAACATGGACTAGTTGGCTATTTTGAGTCCTTGCGTTTAGAATTAGAAGAGGATGGCATAAATGTTTGTAATATTATGCCAGGGTTTATTGCAACCAACATAACTATAAATGCTATTGGCAGCACACCTGAAATTGCAAAAAATAGTCAAAATAATTTAGGACTCACTGCAGAAACATTTGCAAAGAAAGCTTTGACAGCTATATATAAAAGAAAGGGCAGTGTTTATATAGGTGGTGTAAAAGAAAAAATTGGAATGTTGCTAAAGCGTTTATCACCTTCACTCTTTGATAAATTTATTAAGAATAGAAAAGTGACTTAATTGCTTAATTTTAAGTTCTTTAAGTGGTGAAAATATCTCTTTAAATCGAGTGAGATCTGATGACTTAATCTTTAATGCACCTAATACTGCCTCCGTAAACCCTATTGTGCGTTAATAAAAAAGCACCAGTGTTACTAAAGTTGAGATACCTGGATCCTTCACCACTTACCGTGCTGCTCCAGTAACTTCCACTAACGCCTGTATCGGTGATCATAATTTCACGACTTCCACCAACTGTAAGTTTTAGAGGAGAAGCAAATGCACCATCAGCATTTTTCGTAGTCCAACTCGACAATTCTGCATTCCACTCTGCTTCTGTTGGTAAACGATAACCAGTAGGGCATGGGTTATTCGTACCATTAACACCCTGCCATAAATTTATATTTGGAGGATTTCTCCAATTAGTTATTGGAGTAGGAGGTAAAATAAAGTTTGCGTTACCAGGAATATCTGTAGTTGCTTGGGTTGTGGTAGTTAGCGATTTTCTTGATTGGTGTTGATCTGATCCTCTTCCCCACTGGTATAAATCACCATAGGCGCTTGTATCATTGCTACTTGTTGCAACCCTTGATGCACCAAGGTTTCGATCCATCCAAACTTTTCCAGTGGCACTTGTTACGTTTGCAAATGCCAAAGACTGTGTTGTAAAAGAAATTTCATTGCCATAATTTGGACCAATTGTATTAATCGCGTAAGCTCTTATATAGTACTTTGTATTAGCATTAAGACCTGTTACATTACTAGTGAAGCTACTTGTACCTATTCCGTCGTTGGTTTTTGTTGATAGTAAGATTGTTGGGTTATTGCTCGTACTCCATACAACACCTTTAGCAGTAATATTAAGACCGCCACTTGAAATAATTGTTCCCCCGGTGACAACGCTATTTGATGTAATTGAGGATATATTGGCTGTTGAAAGTGTGGGTAGTGTATTTGCATTTTGTCCTTTCTTACAACCAAAAACTAAGACAACTGCAAAAATTAATAAAATATTTTTCATAAATCGATATTCATATTATTTACAATAAATATAATTATTTTTTCAGTGTGTAATGAAAAACTTCCCTTAAATTGGTTAAAATCGGTTGATTTTGATTCTTCCAATGCATAATAAATTACAAATCAATGCCTTAATTTTAGCATTAAATATTCATAATACTGAGGTCTCGGGTTCAAATCCCGATTACGCAACTAGAAATTTAAACACTTACGTTTTTCGTAGGTGTTTTTTTTGTGTAAACTTTTTGTTTGTTTTAATCACCAAATATTTTTATTTCATTTGCTCCTTTTTAAATCGCTGGTAGTACTTTAGGGTTAAACATAGCTGATTTTCGAGATCATACAGAACTACAATGAAATAGAGTACAATTTTAAAATCAAATCAAATCCTATATCTGATGAAATTATACCTGGAGCATGTACTTAAGAAGTAAATCTTAATTAAAACTAAATAGATATTATACCAATTCTTTCGTAAAATAATAATTGCAATGCTTTTGGTGTAAAAAAAGTGCTGCTTTAAATTGATGTAACTTTTTTAAGCTTTCCTGTATTTACTAGGTTTCATATTGGTTTTTTTCAAAAATATACGGTTAAAGTAGGTAAGTGATTCAAAGCCATTTTTATACGCAATTTCTGCTACTTTAGCTTCAGACGATAGCAAATCACTGCATGAATTGACTATTCTTATGTCATTAACATAATCGGAAAATGTTTTGCCGGTCATTCTTTTAAAAAATTTGCAAAAAGCACTTGGTGAAAGATGAATTAAAGAAGCAGCATCCTTAATATTTAAGCCCTCTGATGCATGCTTTTGAATATATTGACATATTACATTAATCCTTTTTTCATTTATATTATCTTTAGATGGTTGGTAAAAAGTAGATGCAAGTTTAGCTTGTTTTAATTTAGAGAGTTCATCTAGGATCAGCAAAAAATTTGTTATTTTTTTGATATTTTTATGGGTATGCAAATCTTTAATTAGTTCCTTTACAAATTTTAAATCATTTTCATTAAATGATAATCCTAATTCTGCATTTAAAAGTAATTTTTGAATTTTTGTAAGTTCTTCAAGCCCATTAAAACGCTCAATGAAATCGCACGAAAATTGAATAACTATTGCTTTACATTTTTCTTTAGCACTTCTTTCACTTACCCATGTATGGGGCAAATCAGGACCAATCAATACCAAATCACCGCTTTCGAAAAATTCATGATGATCGCCGATTAATCTTTTCCCTTTTCCTTCAAGGATTAATGTTAGTTCATATTCAGGATGATAATGCCAAAAAAAATCAAGCGTATTTTTATTCAATTCAAATGCTAAAAATGAATCTTGACCTTTTTTTCTTCTAACATCTTCTAATAATGGCTTCATATAGCACTATTTAAACTATATTCTTTTCAAATTTAGGTGTATATAGACAATATAGTGTCATAAATTGACTATTTAATGTTGCTATTAATAAAATTTTCCCAATATTTTTATGTCTAAAATTATTAATATGTCAATTTCTTTATCCATCAAGACTTCTTTATCAAAGCCTTATATACTGTCCGATGAGCAAATTGAATTTTATAACCAAAATAGATTTATAAAGCTCAAGCAAGTTTTTGATAGCGAAACGATTTCATTTTTTAATGAAGCTATTAGTAATAGAGTTGATATTATGAATAAAGAAAGTATTCCATTAAATGAGCGAAGCACTTATGGTAAAGCTTTTCTTCAGTTGTTTAATCTTTGGCGCGATGATGAAGTGGTAAAAGAATTCATATTTAGTGAAAGAATTGCAAAAATAGCTGCTGATTTAATGCAAGTTGATGGGGTTAGAATTTATCATGATCAAGCCTTGTTTAAGGAAGCCGGAGGTGGAATAACACCATGGCATGCAGATCAATATTATTGGCCTTTAGAAACAGATAAAACAATTACTGCCTGGATTCCATTACAAGAAACTCCTTTGGAATTAGGTCCTTTAGAATTTAGTGCAGGTAGCCATCAAATTGTAGAAGGTCGCGATTTGGAAATTGGGGATGAAAGTGAAACTATCATTCAGAAAAATTTAAAAATAACCAATTTTAATCATGTTGTTGAAGCATTCGACTTAGGTGAAGTTAGTTTTCATAGTGGATGGGTTTTTCATAGAGCAGGGTCAAATACAACAAATCAGATGCGTAAAGTAATGACTGTTATATATATGGATAAGGATATGCTTTTAAAAAATCCAGAAAACAAAAATCAGATTAACGATTGGAATACTTGGTGTCCAGGTGCAAATGTTGGGGAAGTAATTAATACTCCTCTCAATCCAATAGTGTATAAAAAATAGTCTTAAAGTTTAATTGTAATATGCTCAAGGATATTAAAAGGAATTGGTGGAAGGAAGTTGTGGTTTATCAGCTTTATCCTCGAAGTTTTAAAGATACCAATGGCGACGGCATTGGTGATTTAAAAGGTATTATTGAAAAGCTCGACTATATTAAAAGTTTAGGAGTTGATGTAGTATGGCTTAATCCAATTTATGAGTCTCCTAATGATGATATGGGCTACGATGTTTCTGATTATCAAGCAATCATGAAAGATTTTGGAACCATGGAAGATTTTGATACATTACTAAGTGGATTGCATGATAGGGGCATAAAGCTAATAATGGATTTGGTTGTGAATCAT
The DNA here is from genome assembly GCA_945871875.1 of Sphingobacterium thalpophilum. GTDB lineage: Bacteria > Bacteroidota > Bacteroidia > Chitinophagales > Chitinophagaceae > Pollutibacter. Next base: position 8,615 of record CAMBYC010000071.1, on the reverse strand, counting down.
TCAAGTGATGAACACATTTGGTTTAAAGAAAGTAGAAAATCAAGGGAAAATCCTTATCGTCAATATTATCATTGGTGGGATGCTGAAAAAGGTGTTCCTCCATACAGATGGAGTATTTTTGACAAAGAAAGTAATGCATGGAAATACGATGCAGTTACAAATAGTTATTACTTCCATATTTTTAGTGAAAAACAACCCGATTTGAATTGGGAAAATCCAAAAGTGAGGTATGAGGTTTATGATATCATGAAATTTTGGCTTGATAAAGGAATAGATGGATTTAGATTGGATGTAATTGCATGTATTTCAAAGGATATCAATTTTCTGGAATTGCCAAAAGACACTCCATCAAATCAATGGTTTGCTTATTATGCACAAGGGCCACATTTACATGCTTATTTACAAGAAATGAATAATGAAGTATTCTCAAAATACGATTGTATGAACGTAGGGGAGATGAGTTTTGTAACTACACAAAATGCTTTATTATTTGTAGATGAGGATAGAAATGAATTACAAACATTTTATCATTTTGATCATACAGGAGTAGGAGTGAGTAAAGAAAATATAATGTATTCAGATGATAAAAATTGGGATTTGGTTGAATGGAAAAAGATATTTCAAAATTGGGATAATGTGTTTGCTGAAAAAGGTTGGGGTACTATTTATTTAGGGAATCATGACATGTGTAGAGTGGTGAGTCGATTTGGGAATGATAGTGATGCTTTTAGATCGGCTTCAGCCAAAATGTTACATACTTTTATTTTAAGCATGAGAGCAACACCTTATATATATTATGGGGATGAAATTGGTATGACTAATACGAATCATACCAATATTGAACAATATAAAGATGTTTATACTATTAATTATTATAATGGTTTAAAACAAAGAGGTGAAGATTTTGAAGGCTTTTTAAAATCTCATGCTAAAATAAGTAGAGATAATGCCCGAACACCAATGCATTGGAGTAGCGCACCACATGCCGCATTTACAGAAGCAACACCATGGATAGCGGTTAATGATAACTTCAAAACAATTAATGTAGCAATCCAAGAAAATGATGACTATTCCGTATTAAATTATTTTAGAAACATGGTTCAACTAAGGAAAAATAACCTTACCCTAATTTATGGTGCATTTGAATTGGTAGATAATGAGAATGATCAAATATTTGCATATACTAGACAATTAGATAATGAATTTTTTTTAGTAGTACTCAACTTTTCTGATAAATCTGCAATACTAAATACAACAATTTCTGTAAGCAATGAAAATGTATTAATTAGCAATTACGAACAAGCGTGTATAAATAATTCATATAAACCTTACGCGGCAGTTATTTATAAAATCAATCATTAAAAATTTAAAAAATGAAAAAAATATTAATTACTATATTATTGTTTATTAATACTATTTGTATAGGGCAACAAACTAAAAGCACATTGGAGGGAGAAGTTATTTATCATGTGTTTCATCGTAGTTTTTATGATAGTGATGGTAATTTACAAGGTGATCTTACAGGGTTAAAACAAAAGTTACCATACTTACAGGAATTAGGGGTCACTTCTATTTTGCTATTGCCTTTATATGATGCAGATTGTTATCATAATTATTTTGCCAATAATTTTGAAAAGATTGATCCAGCTTTTGGTACAATGGAAGAATATTTGTCCCTAGTGAAAGAAATCCATAGGCGTAAAATGACGGTATACATGGACATGGAAACGCAGTATGTTACTGAAAAACATTTATGGTGGAAAGACGCGGTTGGAAATTTAAATTCAATCTATAGCGATTATATATTATTTGATGATACTGCGCACAAAACTCCAGCTTCAATCATTTATGATTTACGACAATTAAATAATTATAATGGGACATCAATAAAAATCACCACAGTCAATTTAAAAAGTAAAAAGGTACTTGATTATAATAAAAAGTTGTTTAAATTTTTTGTTGATCCCAACCATGATGGAAAATTTGATGATGGTGTAGACGGCTTTAGACTTGACCATGCAATGGATCATTTAGATGGCAAGCCTTCTTTAACAAATTTATTTGTTGAATTTTGGCACCCCCTTTTTTCCTATTTAAAACAAATTAACCCTGCAATTAAAAATGTAGCAGAGCAAGCAGATTGGAAAGATTATGGATATGCTTATTTTAAAAATGCAGGTGTTGATAGAATGTTTGGATTTGGTTTGCAACAAGCAATAGGTTCTTATAATAAACAAAACTTAATCAAAAATGCAGATTCTGTTTTAGCAAAATGTCCAAACGGAAAAGAACAAATTATATTTATAGAAAATCATGATTTGGACAGATTTGCAAGTATAGAGCCCAATATTGAAAAACAAAAATTAGCGGCTTCATTATTGTTCTTAATTGGAGGTGTGCCTTCAATTTATTATGGACAGGAAATTGGTATGAAAGGTAAAAATGGCAATTGGGGCGCCACGGATGGAAATGATATTCCAAGGCGCACTGCATTTAAGTGGGTTAACTCGTACCAAGAAAAAGGAATGGCAACTTGGTATAAAAATGTTGCAGGAAAATGGAACAATGATAATTTAAATGTGAACGACGAAATTTCGTTGGCATCACAAATCAATGATCCTAATTCACTATTCAATTATTATAAAAAAATGATAAGTTTAAGGCAAAGCAATCCAGCTTTGTCAAATGGAATGTATGGTAATATCATCAATGATAATAATTATGTTTATAGTTTTACAAGGACGTTTAAAAACAAAAAAGTATTAATAGCTGTTAACCTCTCAGAAAAATTACAAACTGCTAAATTCAATATTCCTTATACAAAATCAACAAGTATTTTTGGAGAAATTAAGTTAAAAAACAATTCGCTAAAGCTTAACCCATATCAAGTAGCTGTGTTTGATTTAAATTGATGTTTGAGTTAATTTTTATTTATTTGGGAAGAATCATCTACCTAAATCATTACAACTATTCATAAATAACCCAGAAACCAATTTTAAAGAATTGAATCATTTTAGAATATCTAATGAGTGGTTTCCAGAAATTGGTAAGAGGAGAATTAATGAGAGGTAAGTATAGAAATAGTTTTGAAAAGCCCGAAGCCTTTGTGCCTTACAAACCAACTGCGGTTAAGTTTACTTTGCCCGATATAGCTCATACTTTCAAAAAAGGTCATCGCTTAATGATACAAATACAAAGTAGCTGGTTCCCTCTTGTATATAGAAACCCGCAACAATTCATGAATATTTATCAAGCAAAAGATAGCGATTTCAAAAAAGCTACTATTCGTATTTAGCATGACGCCTCTTTAATTCAATTGCCAGTGCTAAATAAATATTTATTATTTACGCTACATATTGCATAGCGATACCAACAATGCTTTAAACTACTATATAATGCGCCTACTAATTAAGTTGTATTTAACATTGTTTTGATAAGGATTGTTTTTACCCGACTTAATAATGTTTGGTCCATATATTGGCATACTCCTATTCTTCTTGTTCAAATAAAAGGAATGGAATTTGGGTATACCCCAAATTCCGGTTTTTTACAAAATAGTTTAAATGGCTCAGTTAAATTTAGGTAGTGGTTATCATTTATGTAGTTAGCAAAATCGGAGTGCATGATTTCCATTAATTGTTTTTTCCCAGCTTTTTCACCATTTACATTTTGTCATAACTGATTCAATTTGACGTATTAATTATTAAATATGTATCGGGTTTTTAAAAAAATGGATTTATTGAATCTATATTGGAGGTAAACAAATGTAAATGATTCCCCTTTTTTTAATTATAACAATTTAAGTAATAGCATTTAGCATGATTAAAATCATGGATATGTGGTTTTATGTAAATTTTTGGAAGCGTTTAAAAAAATTAATAAATTTTTTTGTTAAAATAATTGTATTTCATTAATATTACTATTCATTTGAGTCATATAAAAAAAATTTTTAACCTTTGAAAGGGAGTTTAGTAGATTTTTTAGCTTAAAAACCGCTTCAAAATCACCTTAGCTTCATTTTCAAACAAACAAAACAACAGCTTATGAAAAGTATGTTTTTAGTTTTTTGTAGTGTTCTGTGCATGTTGTCGGCAACATTTGCACAAACAAGACAAGTTGCCGGTAAGGTAACTGGTACAGACAAGCAGGCTGTAGCATCTGCTACAATTAAGGTTAAGGGTAGCAATGCTGCTGCTACAACCAATGCTGATGGAGTATTTAGCTTAAATGCACCATCGGGTAGTTTTACATTACAAATCTCATCAACGGGATTTGCTACATTAGAAGTTACTGTAGGTGCTACTCAATCAACAGTAAATGTTACTTTAACAGCACAGTCAACAGATTTATCTGAAGTTGTTGTAACAGCGTTAGGTGTTAAGCGCGAAAAGAAATCTTTAACTTATGCATCACAACAAGTTAGTGGTGATGAGGTTAGAAGAGCTGCTGGTCCAAACTTTATGGAAGGATTAAGTGGTAAAGCTGCAGGTATTGATATTAAAATCAGTGGATCAGGTGCCGGTGGATCTACTAAAGCTGTTTTGAGAGGTGCTAAATCACTTCTTGGAACAAGTGAAGCACTTTTTGTTATTGACGGGGTTCCAATGGTGAATAACAAAGGCGGTCAACCAGGTTCTTATGGTGGAAATGATCGTGGCGATGGATTATCTGCCATCAACTCTGCTGATATTGAGAACATTAGTGTTTTAAGAGGTGCAAACGCATCTATTCTTTATGGTAGTCAAGGTGCAAATGGTGTTATCTTAATTACCACTAAAAAAGGTAAAGCAGGTAAAACTGTTGTTGATTTCAATTCAAGTACTGTATTGGAGCAAGTAACAGGAATTCCTGAAATGCAATTTATTTATGGTACTGCAGGTGGTGATCTTAACTGGTCTAAGGTGAAAGGAAATTATCAAAAAGATTATGTTAAGGATTTCTTCCAAACTGGTACAACTGCAACAAACGCAATCAATGTGAGTGGTGGAAATAATCTAACAACTGCTTATTTCTCTTTCTCTAATATCACAGCGAAAGGAGCAATGCCTACCAATACTTATAATAAGAATACCATTACATTAAATCAATCAACTAAGTTGTTTAATGAGAAAGTTGTTTTGAGTTCAAATGTAATTTTCTCGAATGAAAAATCATTCAATCGTCCAGGTGCAGGTTATTACAATAACCCATTGACCGGTTTGTATACTTTTGCACGTGAAAAAGATTTCGCTGCTTACAAAAAAGATTATCAAATATTTGATGCAGCTAGAAACCTTTACAAGCAAAATTGGTATTCAACGTATGAATTTCAAAACAACCCATATTTTGAACTTTACAATAACTCAAAGTTGGCTACAAACAATCGTGTAATTGCGAATGTTAAATTATCATATGATATCGCTAAACACTTAAAGTTTGAAACAAGAGGTAACATTGATTACAATGATGTTTTATTTGACAATAGATACGTTGCTGGTGGTAACTCAGTAAGTGTAAGTCCTAATGGTACTTGGAATTATACAAAATATAAGGATCAGGCTTTATATGCGGACGGTATCTTAACTTACAACAATAATTTTGGTGACTTTAGTTTAACTGGACTATTAGGAGCGAGTTATACAAAAAACACGTTCAACAATGGTATGAATGTCGGTAATGGAACTATTCCTTTGCAGTATCCTAACTTTTTCTCATTCTCTAATATACCTTATAATGTGATGTTTAATTCAACAATTAACAGAACATTGAAGCAAGGTGTATTTGCAAGTGCAAATATTGGCTACAAGGAAATGTTGTTTTTAGATGTTTCAGCCCGTAATGACTGGGCTTCTACTTTAGCATTAACTGGAAACCAATCTTATTTATATCCAGCGTTTGGTTTGTCAGCAATTATCAGCCAAATGGTTGAATTGCCTAAAGTTATATCTTATTTAAAAGTAAGAGCTTCTCGTTCTGAAACTGGTAATGAGGTTCCCTATAATGTAGTTAATCCATGGAATTCCATTGGTGGTGCAGGTGGTCCTGCCGGTATCGGTGGTATTAACCGTAATACACAGGTTCCTTTCACTAATTTAAAAGCTGAGATTATCAAAAGTGATGAAGTGGGTGCTGAAATTAGATTCTTGAAAGGCCGATTAGGACTTGATTTTACTTATTACAATGCTGTAAGTACCAATCAATTCCTATCATTAGCTGCTCCTTCTGGATCTGGTTATTCTTTTTATTATGTTAACGCTGGAAAAATCGTTAACAAAGGTTTTGAGGTTACAATCGATGCTGAACCAGTTAGAACAACTAATTTCAAATGGAAAACATCTATCAACTTGTCTCAAAATAGAAATGAAATTGTTGAGTTAATCGCTTCTAATCCTAACTACCAAGTAGGTGGTAATGATGAAGGATTTGAATCAATTATCAAAGCAGGTGGTTCATTCAATGATTTATATATTTTCAAATTTGCAAGAAATCCGAAGGGTCAAATTATCTTAAATGCTGCTGGTGTTCCAACAAAAGCTGCTACAAGTGAAAAAGTAGGTAACGTTAATCCAAACTTGATTGCAGGATGGAATAATAACATTACTTATAAAGATTTCTTCTTAAGTGCACTCATCAATGGTAAATTTGGTGGTGTTGCTTTTTCAAAAACTGAAGCATTCCTTGATTCTTATGGTGTAAGCCAAAGAACAGCTGATGCAAGAGAAGGTGCAACTATTCCAATTAATGCAGTTTCAAGTACAGGTGCTGCGGTTACTTCAATAGATCCAGCCCTTTATTATTCAGCTATTGGAGATAGAAATGGGATTATGGAACCTTATGTTTTTTCAAGAACAAATATTAGATTAGGTCAATTGGCTTTAGGATATAATTTAAAAGTAAAAAATGCTAATTTCCCAATCAAAGATGCTAATTTCTCTATAGTAGGAAGAAACTTATTCTTCTTTTATAATGAAGCTCCTTTTGATCCTGAACAATCAATGAGTACTGGAAATGGAATGCAATCAAATGATGTATTTAGCATGCCTTCTACAAGATCAATTGGATTCAACATCAAGTTAACTTTCTAAAAAATAAAATTATTTTAAAATGAAAAAAATATTATTTGCGTCATTTGCGTCATTAATGTTGATTGCTTTTGCGTCTTGTACTAAGGATTTTGAAAGTACAAACCAAAATCCTAATCAAATTTCTGATGAGCTACTTAAGCAAGACTTTAACCTGGTAGGTTCGCCTTTTTCAGGTATGTTGTTGAACCTTTTCGGAGGTCAAATTGAAGAGGATCTTTTGCATGATTCTTGGATGGGGTATATGAATACGCCTACTCCATTTGTTGGTAATGTAAACAATACTACTTATTATATTCGTTGGAACTCCTATTGGGGTCGTGTGTATAATAACGTAATGTCGCCTTCAAAGCAAGTAATTAGATTGGCTTCTGAAAACAAGTTGCCTTTATTTGCTACATGGGCTAAATTAATTAGAGTTATGTCTGTCTCTAAATTATCGGCTTATCACGGACCGGTTATCTATTCAAACTATGGTGCAACTACAGCTCAAATCAATTATGATAAAGAGTCTGACTTGTACAATACATTCTTCTTACAATTGGATTCTATTCAAACAGAATTTGCAGCAAACAAAACTTATGCTGGTTTTGCTAAGTTTGACCCAAGTTATAAAGGAAGTATTCCTGCTTGGCAAAAATTGGTAAATTCTATGAGATTAAGATTAGCAATGCGTTTGTCTAAAGTTTCTCCAAGTGTTGCTAAAACACAAGGTGAAAAAGCAATGGCTGATCCAGCTGGCTTAATAAACACAAATGCAGAAAACTTCATAGTTTCATTGAATGGCAACATTATGCCAGTAGCACAAATTTGTTTCCAATGGGATGATACTCGTATGGGTAGCGTTATGGAGTCATTTTTAGTTGGATTGAAAGATGGTCGTCTTTCTAAGTTTTATTCGCCAGTTACTGATCCTGCATTATATGCTGATCATCCTACTGTTCCATACAAAGGAATACGTAATGGTGCTTATTGTGTAGCAAAAGCAGATAAAGTGCCTTACTCTAAGGTTTCTAACGACTTTAACAGTGCACAAACAAGACGTGGATTTACTGCATCTGAAGTTGCATTCTTAAAAGCAGAAGCTGCTTTAAGAGGCTGGGCTGGTGCAGGAAATGCTAAGGCAAACTATGAGAATGGTGTTAGATTGTCATTCGAAGATTGGGGAGCAGGTGGCGTTGATGCTTATTTAGCTGACGCTACAAGCAAGCCAATTGATTATGTAGATCCTAAGGATCCACGTAATAGCAATAAAGCTGCTTCAACTATTACAGTAGCATGGAACGATGCTGACAACAATGAGTTGAAATTAGAAAAAATACTTACTCAAAAGTATATTAACACTTTCACTAATACCTTGGAAGCCTGGGTTGATTTCAGAAGAACTGGATACCCTAAAATACCTAATGTGGCTAAGAATGATTCTGGTCCTGATTGGGGAGTTATTCCTGCAAACGAGTGGATTAAGAGAATGCCTTTCATCAATGGTGAAAGAACTGGAAACGCAGCAGGTGTAGCTGATGCAGTAGCTAAAATGGGCGGTCCAGATAATAT
>CAMBYC010000070.1 GCA_945871875.1 Sphingobacterium thalpophilum | reverse complement strand
TAATTACTAACAACTAACTACTAACTACTCCTTAAAATCAAACAAAGTAGCCGTAAAAACGCCGGTTTCTTTCTTTTTCCCAATAACTCGCCAACTTCCGTTATACCTTATCAAGGTGGGTACAAGATAATTTTTAAAATGATTTAATTCAACTTCCATCATTACATCAAAAGCATAAAAACCGGCATCATAACTTAAGGAATAATTTCTAGATAAAACTTCTAATGTTTTATAATCAAAAACAGTAGACATTTTATCAATTACTATATTGTCTCGATTTCCTCCTTCTTCAGGTGTTTTTGCGGTAATGGTAAACAAATAACATAGAGTTCCATTTTTTTCAATGATTTCAACGGAATAATTATACCATTTTGATTTGTGTTCATCAAAAACTTGAGCTTTATTGCCCATAAGTGGAATACCTGGAATTTTTGCACCAGGATTGAAAAATAACATTTTAAGTTGTGCTTTGCTTTTATCAATACCTTTTTTTCCACTTACCGCTTGCTCATATCCTTTAACGATATTTGTTTCACCACATACTTTTTGAAATGCAAAAAATAATGAACTATAAAGTTCTGCGGTATAATAATTGAAACTTCCATTCCCATCATAAAAATCACCTGTGACAGTTTCATCTAATTTTTTTGTCAGTCGGCAACCATTTTCAATTGTTTGGTGGGTTCTACTTTTCATTGAAGCTCTGGTATCACCTTTTTTATTAAACAAAGTGATATCATTTAAAGAAGTGAAAGACAGAATACGGAGATTGCGAAAAGCCTTGTAAAAAGTAGAATCTTCTTTTATTTTTTCTATAAATGCCCTAGAGTCTGAAGTATTTCTGATTTTTATTTCTGCTAGAGTTATTTCTTTAGAGTTTGTAGAATCAAGTGTTTGAGCAAATAAACAAGTGCCGTTGCATACAATAATTGTAAATACAAAAAGCCAATGTTTAAACATAGATGAATAATTGATATAAAAAAAAAGGCTAAAATACTATTTCGAGAAAGTCATTTTGTAATCGACTTTCACTTTACCTTTCGTGATATCTGTGAGTTTACTTTTGATCAATTTCTTCTTTAAAAGTGGTAATTTATCAATAAACAATTTCCCTTCAATATGATCGTATTCGTGTAAAATTACACGAGCAGTTATGCCATTAAAAACCTGTGTTTGTTTGTTGAATTGTTCATCATAATATTCAATTTCAACCTCTTCATTCCGCAAAACATCCTCTCTAACTTTTGGAATACTAAGGCATCCCTCGTTGTAAGACCATTCTTCACCAAAAAGTTTTATGATTTTTGTATTAATAAAAACTTGTTTGTAACCAAAGTCTTTGGGATATTTCTTCTTCTCTTCTTCCTCCATTCCTTCAAAAATCTGGGTGCTGTCAATAACAAAAAGTCTAATTGCTCGATTAATCTGAGGAGCAGCCAAACCTACGCCATTAGAAGCGTACATTGTGTCCCACATATCCGCAATTAATTTTTCAAGCATTGGATATTCAGCATCTATCTCTACAGCTACAGTTCTTAATATTGGATGCCCATAACCTACAATAGGTAAAATCATTCTGCAAATTTAATACGAATCTTCCAAAATAAGCATTGAGCAATAAAAAATGATTATTTGAATATTGAATTTTAAACAAATTAATGGATTTCAAGATACTCTTGTAGCATTAAAGTTGCTGCAACCACATCAATTGTACCTTTATTTTGCCGATCTTTCTTTTTTAGTCCCATTTCTACCATTGCTCTGCTAGCTAACTTTGAAGTAAATTGCTCATCCACAGGAACGGCAGGTATTTTAGGGAAATGTCGTTTTAACCTTTGAAGAAACTCCTTTACCATTTGGGTTGCATGTGTATCTGTTCCATCAAGGTTTGTAGGATAACCCACTATAATTTTTTCAACTTCCTCTTTTACAAGATATTCTCTTAAAAAATTCATTACCTGTTGGGTTTCAAGGGTCGTTAATCCAGTAGCAATAATTTGAAGTGGATCTGTTACGGCAATTCCAGTTCTTTTTTTACCATAATCAATTGCCATTATCCTCATATCAAATAAATATATCAAGAATTACAAAACTTGCAAATACTATGCTAGCAATACCATTAGCCGTCATAAAAGCGATATTTACTTTACTTAAATCGTTAGGTTTAACGATAGAATGTTGATAAATAAGCATTCCCGAAAAAATTGAAGCCCCTATCCAATATATAAAACTAAAGTTTCCATAGATGCCAGCCATCAACACAAAAATACCGGCAATAAGATGAAGCAATTCAGAAACCCTTAGTGCTTTTGCCTTCCCTAACCAAGCTGGAATGGAATACAATTTGTTGGATTGATCAAAATCCTCGTCTTGTAATGCATAAATGATATCAAATCCACTTACCCAAAATATTACAGTGAAAGAAAACAACAAAGGCATCAAATTAAAAACACCTGTAACGGCAAGAAATGCCCCTATTGGAGCCAAAGAAAGTCCAATTCCAAGAATTAAATGACAAAATGGTGTAAACCTTTTGGTGTAACTGTATCCCAAAACAACCAATAATGCTATTGGTGATAAGTAAAAACAGATCTTATTGATTAAAGCTGCAAAAACAACAAATAAAATCGAACTTAAAATGGTAAAAAATAAAGCTTGATTAGGCTTAATAATTCCCTTGGGGATTTCGCGAATTGCTGTACGTGGGTTTAGTGCATCTATATGTCGGTCTAAATAACGATTAAAAGCCATGGCTGCACTTCTTGCGGTAACCATACATCCCAAAACAAACAAAAACAATAGCATATTATGCGATGAAAAAAAAGGCTCTTGTGCCTGATTCAACAATTGAGATTCTATATTTTGTTTTGACAATCCTAAGAAAAAACCAATAAGTGCAAACGGTAAGGCAAAAATTGTATGAGAAAACTTAATGAGCGAGAGATAATTTTTAAAAGTAGCCATAAATCAATTTGAGCTTATTGAAAAATCATTTTTCCAACAAGAAACTTAAAGAACGAAGTTACGCAAAAGGCAATTAGATCATACATTTTAAGCATTGTTTGCCATTATCGATTTATAACATTCCCACAAAACAATTCCTGCTGCAACTGAAATATTTAAAGAATGTTTTGACCCAGATTGCGGAATTTCTATACATTGGCTGCACAATTCAAGGGCTTCATCACTTACCCCGTCTACTTCATTGCCAAAAATGAGTGCAATTTTTTGATTTGGAGAGATCGTAAAATTTTGCAACATTTGACTTCCTTCTGCTTGTTCAACCCCAATTATGGTGTAACCATTTGATTTCAACGCTGAAAGAGCTGCTATTGTATTTTCTTGATAGGTCCAATGAACAGTTTCAGTGGCACCAAGCGCAGTTTTTTGGATATCGCGATGTGGAGGTTTTGGAGTATAGCCACACAAAATGATGTGTTCAATCAAAAAAGCATCAGCAGTTCGAAAAACGCTACCTACATTGTGCATGCTTCTTACATTGTCCAAAATTACTGTTATTGGAGCTTTATCGGCAGATTTAAAACCCTCCACCGATTTTCGGTTAAGCTCACTCATCGTCAGTTTTCGCATACGCGAAAGTAGTGGATTTCATAAATAATAAAAACAACAAAAAAATCTGAGGATAAGACTTTTCCACAATGGGGAAATCATCGTGGAAAAGAACATTAGTGTAGTTATTTTTGCTGTTTGTCAAAAGGAAAACAAGCAAATGTCAAAAACAGGCGATACACCTTTAATGCAGCAGCACCGGGCGATTAAGCAAAAGTACCCAGATGCTATATTATTGTTTAGGGTTGGGGATTTTTATGAAACTTTTGAGCAAGATGCGGTAATTGCATCGCGTGTTTTAGGGATTACGCTTACAAAGAGAAATAATGGAGCCGCAGAATCTTCAGCGTTGGCGGGATTTCCACACCATTCGTTAGATACCTATTTGCATAAATTGGTAAAAGCTGGGCATCGGGTAGCGATATGTGACCAATTAGAAGATCCCAAAACGGCTAAAGGCATTATAAAACGCGGGGTAACAGAACTAGTAACACCAGGCGTTGCTACAAGCGATAAATTATTAGAACAAAACAGCAATAATTTTTTATGCGGTATTCATTTTGATCCCATTCAAAATGGAATTGCTTTGTTAGATATATCCACTGGGGAATTTTTTGTAGCCGCTGGCAATCAAGAATACACAGAAAAGCTGTTACAAACTTTTAAGCCGGCGGAAGTGGTTTTTCAACGCAACCAACAAAAACCATTCAAAGAAACTTATGGCAATCGGTTTTATACTTATGCTTTGGAAAGTTGGGTTTTTGATGAGGTTTATGCAAGGGAAATTATTTTAAAACATTTTGGTACACATTCTTTAAAAGGATTCGGAATTGAAGATATGACCCCGGCAATTATTGCTGCAGGTGCTATTTTTCACTATTTAAAAGATACAGAACATCCAAATCTTCAACACATTACGGCTTTACAAAGACTAGATAAAGAAGATTATGTTTGGATGGATCAATTTACCATTCGCAATTTAGAATTGTTGCAAACAGGGATAGAAAACGGTGACAGCTTATTAAAAACCCTCGACAATACAGTTTCTCCGATGGGAGGAAGACTGCTGAGGCGTTGGGTGATTTTACCATTAATTGATCCTATAAAAATAAATGAACGCTTAGACCTTACAGATTTTTTTATTCGAGAAGCAGATTTACGCAATCAAATTACTCAATTGATAAAGCAATGTGGGGATGTGGAAAGATTGGCAGGAAAAATTCCATTAAAAAAAATCAACCCAAGGGAGGTTAAACAAATTGCAAAAGGGCTAGAACAAATTGCAACACTAAAATCCATTGGATTAAAAGCAACTAATAGTTACCTCAAACGACTTTCAGACACACTTCATCCCTGTGAATTGATTAGGGATAGAATTCTAGAAGAATTGGTTGATTTGCCACCGATAAACACACAAAAAGGCGGAGTGATTGCACCAGGTGTTCACCATGAACTGGATGAACTAAAAATGATTGCTTCAAATGGGAAAGAATATCTTCTCGAAATGCAACAAAGAGAAGCAGAAAAAACAGGTATAAGCTCTTTAAAAATCGCTTTCAACAACGTCTTTGGGTATTACCTTGAAGTTACACACGCCCATAAAAGTAAAATTCCAGCAGATTGGATAAGGAAGCAGACATTAACCAATGCAGAAAGATACATCACCCCAGAATTAAAAGATTACGAGGAAAAGATTATTGGTGCAGAAGATAAAATAATTCGCATTGAAACAGAATTGTTTGACAAACTTTTGAATGATCTGCAAGATTATATTTCTGCAATGCAGGTAAACGGAAATATACTTGCCATTATGGATTGTTTGGCTTGCTTTGCCAATAATGCAGTGCTTTATAATTATTGCAGACCAATTTTACACGATGGAGATACACTGGATATAAAAGATGCAAGACATCCGGTTATTGAAAGACATTTACCACCCGAACAATCTTATATCGCCAATGATATATATTTAGATCGGCAAGAACAGCAGATTATTATTCTTACGGGACCAAACATGAGTGGTAAAAGTGCAATATTAAGGCAAACTGCGTTAATTACTTTACTGGCACATGCGGGTTCATTTGTTCCTGCAACAGCTGCATCTATTCCATTGACAGATAAAATTTTCACAAGAGTTGGTGCTAGCGATAATTTAAGTGGTGGAGAATCTACTTTCATGGTAGAAATGAATGAAACAGCGAGTATTATTAACAATATTTCGTCAAGAAGTTTGATTTTATTGGACGAGATTGGCAGAGGCACATCTACTTATGATGGCATTTCAATTGCTTGGAGTATTGTTGAACATTTGAATAGTTCAGCAGGAAAACCACTTACCTTATTTGCAACCCATTACCATGAACTCAACGATTTAGAAAGCAAACTTGATGGTGTAAAAAACTTTCATGTAACACACAAAGAAAGCAACAATAAAATTATTTTTTTACGAAAATTAGCTCAAGGTGGAAGTAAACATAGTTTTGGTATACATGTTGCAAAAATGGCGGGAATGCCACCAGCTTTAATAAAGAGGGCCAATCAAATTTTATCAAAATTAGAAGGAAAACATAAAAACGAAGACATTAGTCAAACAATGAAAAATATGTCTTCCCCTCAAGTTCAGCTTTCTATTTTTGATACGCATACAGAAACGTTTCAGGAAATAAGACAATTGTTAGAAGATTTTGACATCAATAAGCTAACACCTGTAGAAGCATTGTTTAAGTTGAATGAAATCAAACAAAAACTGGGGTAAAATCCATTAAACAATGTTAAACACTTAAATTAATGCTTTAAGTGTAGCAATGACCGTATCAATTTCAGACTTCGTGTTGTGTTTGCAAAAGGAGAATCTTACCGCTTGATAACCAGGGTTTTGTTTAACAGCTCTTATTACATGAGAGCCAGCATCGGCACCACTAGAACAAGCACTTCCTCCAGAAGCACAAATATTATGAATGTCTAAGTTCAACAAAAGCATGTCCGATTTTTCCGAAAGTGGAAATCCTGCATTAAGAACTGTATATAAACTATTGCCCATTGGGTCGCCATTGAAAACAACATCAGAAAAAGACTCACTTAAGCTTTCTTTCATATATTGCTTTAGTTCGGCAATATATTTACTATCTTCATCAAAAGAACTTGTAGCCAATTCAAGAGCTTTTGCGAATCCTACAATTCCATATAGGTTTTCTGTGCCAGCACGCATATTTCGCTCTTGTCCACCACCATGTATAAACGGTTTTATGCGAATATTTTCATTGATATAAAGCAAGCCAACACCTTTGGGTCCGTGGAATTTATGTCCTGCACCTGTAATAAAATGGATATGAGTATCCTTTAAATTAAAGGGGAAATGCCCTACAGTTTGCACCGTATCGGAATGAAAAATTGCGTCGTATTGTTGACAAATTGATCCCACTTTTTTAAGATCAATCATATTGCCTATTTCGTTGTTGGCGTGCATTAGAGTAACCAATGTTTTACCTGGAGCAACAGACAATAAATGTTCAAGATGTTGGATGTTTATGTGGCCATCGGGAAGCAAATCAACATATTGTACAGCAACTTCATTGTTATTTTTGAGGTAATCCACGGTATGCAAAACAGCGTGGTGTTCGATAAGAGAAGTTATAATATTTATACAACCAAGATTTCTTACAGCAGAAAAAATGGCAGTATTGCTACTTTCTGTTCCACCGCTGGTAAAAAAAATCTCAGCAGGATTTGCCCCTAAAATTTTAGCAACAGATTTTCTAGCCAATTCAATTGCCAATCTACTTTCTCTTCCGTAAGAATAGATAGAAGAAGGATTGCCAAACTTTTGGGTTAAATATGGCATCATAGCATCCAAAACCTTATCATCAAGAGCCGTAGTAGCGGCGTTATCAAAATAAATTCTCATTTCTCCAAAATAACGATAAAAAAAACAGATTTAATAAAGAATTACCAAAATCTATTCACTGATTTGATTTTAACTAGATAGATTCCCTAATGTCGTGCATCAATTTCATTGCTATATTATTGGCAGTGGTTTCAAAATTACTTTCTGCGATAATTCTAATAATAGGTTCGGTATTGCTTGCTCGAAGATGAACCCAATCGTTATCAAATTCAATCCTGAGGCCGTCTTCACTATTAATTGGACGGCTACGGTATTTGTCTTTTATCTTTTCAAAAACGTTATTAAGATCTAAAGATTTATCTAGTTCCAATTTATTTTTTGTAATAAAATAATCGGGATAAGTTCCACGCAATTGTTTTACCGTTTTGCCAGAAGTAGCAATATGAGAAAGAATCAAAGCAATACCTACCAATGCATCTCTTCCGTAATGAAGTTCAGGAAAGATAACACCTCCATTTCCTTCGCCGCCAATTACTGCATTTACTTCTTTCATCTTTTTTACCACATTCACTTCACCTACTGCACTAGTAAAATATTCACCACCGTATTTTAGTGTAATATCTTTTAGCGCTCTAGTTGATGAAAGATTGCTCACGGTATTACCGGGGCGTTTGCTTAAGATATAATCAGCAACTGCAACCAAGGTATATTCTTCTCCAAACATTGATCCATCTTCACAAACCAAAACCAATCGATCCACATCAGGATCTACTGCAATTCCGATATCGGCTTTTTGCTTGTTTACTTCATTAGCCAATTCTGTAAGATTTTGAGGCAAAGGTTCAGGGTTGTGTGCAAATTTACCATCTACTTCAGCATTAAGCACTACGATATCAGTAACACCCATTGCCCTTAATAATGCAGGTACAAATGTTGCTCCTGTGCTATTTACAGCATCAACTATAACTTTAAATCCTTTAGACTTTACAGATTCTACATTTACCAAATCAATTGCAAGAATAGCATCAATATGCTTTTCAAGATAGCTGTCATTTTGAGTGTAAGTTCCCAACTTATCAACAGTTGCGAAAGAAAAATCACCTTTTTCTGCCAATTCCAATAAGCTTTCTCCTTCTGCACCAGAAATAAATTCTCCAGCAGCATTTAGCAATTTTAATGCATTCCATTCTTTAGGGTTATGGCTAGCAGTTATAATAATTCCACCAGCAGCACCTTCCATTACCACAGCAACTTCTACGGTTGGGGTAGTGCTCAATCCTAAATCTACCACATCAATACCCAATGCGATTAGGGTATTGCAAACCAAATTACTTACCAATGGTCCGCTAATTCTGCCATCCCGTCCAATTACCACTTTATTATTTCCAGAAGACAATAACATAGTTCCAAATGCTGCTGTAAACTTCACAACATCCAAAGGAGAAAGATTATCTCCAGGTTTTCCACCAATAGTTCCTCTAATTCCTGAAATGCTTTTTATCAATGACACTATGAAAACGATTTTTTGAAAGGCAAATTTATATCAAATTAAACGTATAGCAAGATATGATTGTGATGAACGGAACAATAAAGCAATAACAAAAGCCAAAATAAGAAGTTAATTTCAAATTTAACCCCAAATCTAGCAGCATATACAATAATTTTAACAAATCTACAAGCATAATTTATATATTTGCAACTATGGAATCTCATGATTCGATTTCTTTATTTCAAAAACTTTTGCATGAAGATTATGCACTAATGCTGAAAATCAACCGCGATTGGAATTCTCCCGCCTTTGATGTTATTGCATTATTTATTAGAGAACCTTCTTTTTGGATTCCTTTCTATGTTTTTTTAATCCTTTTTATCATTTTAAACTTTGGCAAAAAGGGTGTTTACTGCATACTTACTTTAATCTTGTTGGTTATTGTATCTGATTTAATCAGCAGCCAAGTGATTAAACAATTGTTGTTTCGCCCAAGACCTTGTAGAGATGAAGTTATGGCAATGCAAATTAGATTTTTGGCAAAAACATGTGGATTTAATGGAAGTTTTACATCATCCCATGCCACAAACCACTTTGCTATTGCGATGTTTGTTTATCAAATATTGAAAAAAACAACACCATATTGGGCGATTGGATTTTTGTGGGCGGGTTTGATTTCTTATGCTCAAGTTTATGTGGGTGTTCATTATCCGCTAGATATTTTAGGTGGCGCTTTATTAGGAAATGCTTCTGGATACTTTTTTGCACGTATATTCAATAACCAAATAGGCTTAGGCCTTAAATAAATGAATGAGATTTTTATATTAATCGGACTTATTTTGCTCAATGGCTTTTTCTCAATGGCAGAAATAGCATTGGTTTCAGCACGAAAAACAAAATTAGAACTTCAAGCAAATAAAGGTGATTTACGGGCTAAAGCTGCATTGGCTTTGGCAAATCATCCTGACAATTTTTTATCTACCGTTCAAATTGGAATTACACTCATAGGTATTTTCACAGGTATTTATTCTGGAGATAAAATTATAGAAGATGTAAAAGTTTGGTTCAATCAATTTCCTTTTTTGGTACAATATAGCCATGGATTAGCCACTTTTTTTGTATTGATCTTAGTAACCTTTCTTTCATTAATTCTTGGAGAACTTTTACCAAAAAGAATTGGAATGGCATCGCCTGAAGCCATTGCAAAATTTACTGCAGGTCCTATGAGAATCATTAGTTTGATTACATTTCCATTTGTTTGGTTGTTGACAAGAACCACTAAACTGCTTGTTAATTTATTTAATATTACTTCTGATGACAATCAAATGACAGAGGAAGAAATCAAAGCAATTATAAGTGAAGGCACAGAAACTGGAGCCATTGAAATATCTGAACAAGAAATTATTGAACGTGTTTTCCATCTGGGAGATAGAAATATTACCTCACTGATGACGCATAGAAGCGATATTCTTTGGTTTGATATCAACGATAACGAAATGGCAATCAAAGAAAAAATCATTAAAGAACCTCATACTGTTTATCCTATATGTGAGGGAAATATTGACCATATCAAAGGAATTGTTTCAATTAAAGATTTATACATTACACCTGATAATATTCAATTTAAAGATGTAATGAAACCTGCTTTATTTGTTCCAGAAAACAATACTCCTTACCAATTGCTAGAAAAATTTAAAGTTACCAAAATCCATACTTGTTTTATAGTTGATGAATATGGTAGCTTATTGGGATTGATTACTCTAAATGATATTCTTGAAGCTATTGTTGGCGACATTCCACAGGCTGATGTTCAGGATTATGAAATTGTTACCAGAGAAGATGGTTCGTTTTTGGTGGATGGGCAAATTCCTTTTTACGACTTTCTCTCAAAATTTGAAAAAACTGATTATATAGACGAGGATGAACATGATTTTGACACCCTCGCTGGATTTATTCTACATGAATTGGAACGCATTCCACACACTGGCGATTTGTTGGATTGGAAAGAGTTCCATTTTGAAATTGTAGATATGGACGGTCATAGGATTGATAAAATTTTAGTGACTGTTTCAGAAGAAGAAGGTGAATAAAGATTTTACTAATTCATCCTTTTAATACTTACAAAATATTCCAGATAATTACCCAATCATTTCTTAAAAACAAACACGATTGGTTATTTTTGAAGAATGAATTTGTCATTGAAGGATAAATACGCCATTATTTGTGGAAGCACGCAAGGAATTGGCTTAGCGATTGCACAAGAACTTGCACTAATGGGTGCTAATTGTACGCTGGTTGCAAGAAACGAAATTACTTTAAAAGAGGCTGTTGCTTCTTTATATTGTGCAGAGAACCAACAACATAGGTATTTGGTGGCTGATTTTAGTCAATCTGAACAAGTTAAAAACACAATACACCAACATGTGGAAAAATATCCTGTTCATATTTTAGTGAACAATACAGGCGGACCCCCAGCTGGTCCTATTGCAACGGCAGATCCCGCAACGTTTATGCAATATTTTGAACAACATGTTGTTTGTAACCAAATTTTAAGTCAAGCTTGTATTCCCTCCATGAAAGCTGCGGGTTATGGTAGAATTATAAATATTATCTCTACTTCCGTTAAAATTCCATTAAACAACCTTGGCGTTTCCAATACCATTAGAGGTGCTGTAGCTTCCTGGTCTAAAACTTTGGCAAATGAAATTGGGCAGTTTGGAATTACAGTAAACAACATCTTGCCTGGATTTACCAAAACACAAAGATTATTTAGCCTTATTGATACCATTGCAGCTGGGAAAAACACTACTGCCACAATGGTTAGCGACTCAATGGAAGCAGAAGTGCCGGCAAAAAGATTTGGAACTGCCCAAGAAATTGCCAATGTGGCTGCATTTTTAGCCACTCCAGCCGCTGCTTATGTAAACGGAACCAATATTCCAGTTGATGGTGGCAGAACAGGAAGCATGTAATTTTAAAAAGAAATTTTCAACCACATACTATATTCATGAAATCAGACTTTTTAATTCTCTACATTGTTTCTTTTATTACAACAATGATTGCAGCTTATTTTAAAAGCACACAGTCATCATTAACCCAAACTTTTTTAACCCTTGGAATTTTAGCAGCAATCGCATACATCTATGTTGCACTTAATGAAATCTGGAAAAGTAACATCCCACGCCATGAAAAAATTCAATGGACTTTTGGTTTTTTATTAATCAACTCAATAGCTGGATTGGTTTATTTGATTTCAGGAAGAAAAAAAGTAATGAATTCACTAAAAAATGAAGATGAATTCAAGTTTTGAGTTTGCTCAATTGATGGATACAGAAGATCCATTGTATAAAATACGAGAACATTTCATTCTTCCAGGAAATGAAACATATCCTCAAATTTATTTATTGGGCAATTCCTTGGGATGTCAACCCAAAAATACTGCGGTTTATATTCAAGATGTTTTAAACCAATGGGCAGAAGATGGTGTTGAATCTTTCTTCAAAGGCAATAATCCTTGGATGGATTACCATGCCCATTTGCAACAGCCAATTGCAAAAATAGTAGGTGCTTTACCTGAAGAAATCACGGTGATGAACCAACTTACCGTCAACTTACACCTGATGTTGGTGAGTTTTTACCAACCGAATGGCAAGAAAAGAAAGATTCTTTGTGAACAAAAAGCATTCCCTAGCGATCAATATACCCTAGAAACCTATATCCGCCATCTTGGACTCGATCCAGAAGAAATAATTATGGAAATCGGTCCGCGGGTTGGAGAAGAAACCATTAGAACGGAAGATATTGTATCTTATATCAACCAACACCACGAAGAAATTACATTGGTTTTTTGGGGTGGAATCAATTATTATACAGGACAATTGTTTGATATGGTTTCTATTACAAAGGCTGCTCAACAAAACAATATAAAAGTTGGTTTTGATTTGGCACACGCTGCCGGCAATGTAGCACTTCGTTTGCACGAGTGGAATGTAGATTTCGCTTGCTGGTGCGGTTATAAATATTTGAACGGCGGACCTGGTGCTGTTGCAGGATGTTTTATTCATAAACGTTACCATGAAGATGCACAAATCAATCGTTTAGCGGGATGGTGGGGCTATGAAAAAGCTACACGCTTTAAAATGGAGAAAGGCTTCAAGCCTGTTCCTACTGCTGAAGGTTGGCAATTGTCAACCCCTTCGCTCCTATTGTATGCCTGTGCAAAGGCTGCGTTGGATATTTTTGAATTGGCAGGATGGAAAAATATTTTATCAAAGCAAGAAAAAATGAAAACCTACATCTGGTTTTTATTGCAACAACTCAGTGAAAGTAAAACAGATAAACCATTTAGCATCTTAACACCCGAATTAGAAAGAGGTAACCAGATTTCGATGTTGGTTTTACAAAACGGCAGAATGGTTTACGATGCATTGATGAGAGAGGGCATAACTGTAGATTGGCGAGAACCCAATGTTATCAGATTTGCACCGGCACCATTGTACAACAGTTTTGAAGATATATGGCGCTTGGTTGATGCTATTAAGCGTGCAATTCATCTCACAAAAAACAGTTAATCCATCTAAATAAAGATTTTAAAAATGAACAGATCAACATTACACCAGCATATCATAGATCGTTCCAATTATTTGTGTGTTGGATTAGATACCGACATTACAAAAATTCCCATGCATTTGCGTGAAAAACCAGATGCAATTGTTGCTTTCAACAAAGCCATTATTGATGCTACGAAAGATTATTGTGTTTCTTATAAAATCAATACGGCATTTTACGAGGCATTGGGTGTAAAAGGATGGGAAGCGATGGAAGAAACTGTTCATTATATCCCTGATACCCATTTCAAAATTGCAGATGCCAAACGTGGCGACATTGGCAATACCTCTACCCAATATGCGCGTGCTTTTTTTGAGCAAATGCCTTTTGATGCCATCACTGTTGCACCTTATATGGGAGAAGACAGCGTTCGTCCTTTTTTAGAATACAAAGATAAATGGACTATCGTGCTAGGATTAACGTCTAATCCGGGCGCTTACGATTTTGAGTTGGAGCCATCTGGAAACGAATTGATGTATGAGAAAGTAATAAGGAAAGTTGCGTCTTGGGGTAATACAGACAATCTGATGTTTGTAATTGGTGCTACGCGGGCTGAGCAGTTTACCAGCATCAGGGCCATTGTGCCATCTCATTTCCTTTTGGTTCCCGGTGTTGGTGCACAAGGCGGCGACCTCAACGAAATTTCTTCCAAGGCGATGATCAGCGATGTAGGTTTGTTGGTAAATGCCAGTCGTGCGGTAATTTATGCCTCCGATAAGGAAGATTTTGCCGAAAAGGCGGGGTTAGCGGCGAGAGAATACCAAATAGAAATGGCTATGAGAATTAAGAATTAAAAATTAAGAATGAGGAATTAAGGTATTTTTGAATTCATTCTTATTAAACTGATTTCTATTTTTTGAAAGCGTATTTGGGAAAAGATAATTTCTAAATTTCTTTAGTATAATCTCTATTTCTTTTCAATTATAATTTTTCTTACTAATTTATTCTACTAAATCTTTCAATTATTATTTTTTTATACTGCTCCTTAAATTCAGCATTTAAAAAACTTATATCTATTTGATTCATCCACTTTAGTTTTGCTTTTTCCATCTTAGCGAAAATATTTTGTTGTTGTTTTTCATCAATATTTAAGCTACCCATTGCTGCTATAAAATCCTTTTTTTTAAGCTTTTTCTTTTTGCCATTAAGATTTAATGCCAAATCTTCATCATCTGAAGGATTTACCAATGAAGTATTTACTAAATCATAAGCTGGAGATAGAACCATACCCAAACTGGATTGCTCTAATAAAGAGAAGTTTTTTAGGTGCATATCTGCATTACCAGTTAGAAAAGAAAACAAAACAACTTCAAAGAAATTTACTAAGTCTAAACCTGATGTAGCAGAATATTTTTGAATTGTTTTACCAATTTGCTCATAACTACCATGGTACTTATCTTCTGTAAGTCTTTCTGTGAGTTGGCACATATCCTCCATAGCTAACTTGCCTTTTTTAACTCGGTCTATTCTTTTTGTAATGTAAGCAAGGTTACCTGAAGCCAAGCGAATTAGGCTATGTGGGGCTGTTTTTATTTTAGCTAAACTTGCTAAATGCATGGTCAAATCTTCCACTTCTGGAAGTTGTTGATAAAATACTGCGGGTGGTTTTAATATATATCCTCCCCAAAGCCCAACTATTGTAAATCTTTTTGATGATTCTTTCTTGTTATTTCCTGTTAAATGAAGAGATAATTTAGCCTGTACCCCAGTAATTGCTGTTTGCATTTGTATAACTTCTTTTGCTAACGATTCTAAATCTGCTTCAGAATATGGTAGTTCAGGGGCTAATAGCTGGCCAAACATTTTTTTTGAACAAGAAGGATGAAAATCTAGTTCCTCTTTGGTTAAAGGTAGATAGCAATATAAACATCTGTTCATATTGTACGTTCAGTTTTTATTTCTTCTACACTTACTGCTCCTATGCAATCTTTACAGCATGCTAAAAGTAAACCCATGCGATCTCTTGGGTTTAACTTCCAATTTTTTTCTGCTATTTCTAACAACCAACCCTCTGGAATTAATCCATCAAAAAATGGGAATAACACATTTGAAGTATAAATTGCTTGCTGTAAAGGTAGTGTTAAACTCACCGGCCTTACTTCAGCTTGTTTTAAATATGCTTTGTCATATTCAAAATGATATCCATCATCATCTTGAGTAAGCCATCCTGCTAAATGCGTATCCATTTTTATACTAGCCTTTCTCATTAAGTATTACCTTTTTTAAAAGATACAGCACCTACTTCAAACCCAAATAAACGAAGCACTTGGTTTACTTTATCTAGTCTTAAACTCAACTTCCCTTGTTCTAATTCACGAACAAAACGCAAACCCACACCAGCCTTCTCTGCCAACTCAGGCTGCGTAAGGTTTACCAATTTTCTCCGCTCTTTAACAAAAACTGCCAATTCCATTTTATACCCTTTAGGGTACAAATATAACCCAAAAATTGAAATTGTACCTTATCGGGTATAAAATTAAATAAATTAAAAATATACCAAATTGAGTAAAAATTTAATACCCATGTTTACTATTATATAATATAAATTTTATGAATTGTAATATTTACATTAAAAGTAATACAACCAAATGGTGAATAAAATTCCGATAATAATCTTAAAATATTTAAGGCTAGAAAATTGTGTAAATTAACCTATCACTCTTTTAAAATACTATTGTAATAGTTAAAAATATCTTTAGTTCTTTCAACAACTAAACTTGAATAAGATCCAACTTGAATTGTTGATTGTATAGACCCACCTCCAGAATATTCTTCTTTTATCATTGTATCAATAAGTTTAATTTCAGCTTGTTGAAAAACTAGCCACGCCCTTTGGGCACTAATAAGAATTTTTTGATCTTCTGGCTTTAGGAATTTTAAAAGTTTATTGTAGTATTTGTTTAAAAGTTTATCATAAGAAGCAGTTAATTCAATAGTAGCTTCATTCATTGAATAGGTTGAATAGTCGATTGCCATTCTTTTTGAAGCCAATTGCTCAATTCTAAAGGTATCAATTGCAAATTCAATTTCATCAACATTTAAATCTCTATTTAACATCCTTTGTTTCAATGCAGGTATTTGTCTTTCTATATTGGCTTTTATTTTTTGTAAAACTTGAGGTGTTACTTCTTGTGGACCATCATTTTGTGCATAAGATGTATAGCAAACAAATAAGAAAGCTATTAAAGAAAATATTTTTTTCATTTTAGATTAATTGATGTTTTAATAATTTATTTTTCAGGAAATTTCTATTGGTAGATTGTCTTTAAACTTGAATAATAGAAGTAAAGATAAGAAGATATCTTATAAACAAGCAAAATCTAATTCACTATTTGCTTCGAAGCATGTTTATCACG
>CAMBYC010000069.1 GCA_945871875.1 Sphingobacterium thalpophilum | reverse complement strand
CATCTACAGCATCAAATCGGGTAACTTCATTAGCATATTCAAAATTCTTTTGAAAATTCTCAAAACGATCTTCTCTTCTTTTTAAATTGATTAGATAAGAATACTTAAATTTTGTGCTTAACATATTGAGTAGATTTTTAGACTTTGTAGTGTAGTATTATAACGTTTAACAATTTATATTATTTCATTTTATATATGCAGTATCTAAAGGAATACTATTAAACAAATAACAATTAAAAAAATTTAAAAATAATTTATCTCATAATACAGTTAATAAAAGCAAAATATTGTTTAAACTTGGTTACAAATTAGAAGTATTTATTCAAGTTTGTGGCTAAAGCCAATCTACAATATTCATACAACCCATCTTATGCTAGAGGATATTGAAAGAACTCCTTTCAATTTTTCTAATGAGTATTCTGGTATTATTAACCCATCATTCTTCCTATTAACCAATACAATGCAATTATCCCAATACAAATAGACATTGGAATTACAAATTTTTGGCGATACCAGTCCTTAGTTTTTATCCAATTTACCAAACCAAACCAAACTATTAAAAGGATTGAAATTTGAGCCATTTCAACACCAAAGTTAAAAGCAATTAAAGAACTCCAAAAGTAGTTTGCTGGCAAGCCTAAATCTTTCAAAGCGTTGGCAAACCCCATTCCATGTATCAGCCCAAAAATAAAAATGAAAACCAAACGCCAGTTGTTCATTTTTTGTTGAAAAATATTTTCTACTGCAATAATTACAATGGATAATGCAATCACTACTTCTACCCATTTTGTATTTGGAATAATCAATCCGGATGCACAAAAAGCTAATGTGATGGAATGTGCTAACGTAAAAACAGAACATTGCAAAAGCACGATTTTCCAAGAATTGTTCAATAACAATATTCCTAATATAAACAATATATGATCAAAACCTCTAGGAATTACATGTAAAAACCCCAATTGCAAATACTCCCAGAACAATTCTAAAGCAGATAATGGAACAATTTCAGTCTCAATTTTTGGAATCACATGACTATAAGAAAAACCATATATAGCTAATGCCAAAATCAATAAGAAAACCTTTTTTACTGTCATCAAGGTTTAAATTATTGTCTACATGCAGAACTGGTGCTGGTTGTAACCCCCAATTCGTTTATCTCTACAAAATCATAACAAGTTGTTGAACCCGATTTTAAGCGAAAGTTCATTTGAGCGATTCCACCATTTTTTTGATATTTCAACACTGTCCATCCATTTACATCATTATAATAGTCTGTTATTAAAGTTTTAATCACAGCACCTGTAGGTCTGATAGATGGAACGGTTGGTAAAATATTGGTTTGTAAAGTGCCTTTAAATCCTTTGTTGATATAAGGTCTGGTGGTGCTGGTATGGTAATGATAATTGTTTTGAAAAGTATGTCCCATCAAAGTATCTAAACTACTTTTATTCAAAGTAGTTCCATCTACTTCTTTAAATCCAAAAATCGGAAATCCATCTAAAGCCCAAGCTACCGGCTGGCTTGGGGTTAAATTGTTCATAATACAAAGCGGAGCAATATGGTAATGGTAATCATCTCCTCTTCCACAATGCCCACCACAGGAATCTAATTCACCTTGTATTAAAGGATCTCCTGCATCGGTATAATTTGCTCCCTGCTTTGTGGGTTCAAAAATTGGAATTCCGTTAACTGCTATAGCAATTGGTCCATCCACCAAATGAGCAGTAGGAGTAGTTGCAAATTGTGCTTTAACCGGAATTTTCATCGTAATTGCATAAGGAACAGCTGTTTGTGAATTCCAACCTGTTATCCCTTTCATAATTTTATGCGTTGGCAATCCTGTAGATTTTATATAGGCATATTGACTATCATAGGTTACTACCAAATTATAACCAGTTAAATTTTTAAAACTATTGGCAACTTCGGCAGGACTATAAGATAATATTACAGTCTTGATAATATCTGTAGGGTCTGAAGTTGATTTTTTTGAACATGATGCAATAATCAATACAGAAAAGCTGAAAGTATATAGAAAAGATTTTTTCATATTTAAATTAAATAAATTCCTTATTTAAAAAATATTTTTAGGTAGATTTTATTGCGTTATTGTACCCGCCACCCCGAAAAACTTAGATCCATTGATATACGGATCGGTTTGTGTTGTATGGTAATGATAAGTGCCGGCAGGAAAATCTGCAGTTGCTGAAGTATGTCCATGGTAACTATCCAACATCGCATTTGTAACTAGTGCACCATTTTCTTCAGGACCATAAACTGGGTATCCATCCAATAAAAAGCCAACCAACGATGATTTTGAATATTTCACAGAAGTTAAATATAATGGCTCTACATGATAATGATATGCTCCTTGGGCTTGAGGGTGACCATAGTATTGATCAAAACCCTTTTTTTCATCTGTCAATGGAACACCACCTGCTGCATATTGATTATAAAGAGGAATTCCATCTAATGCAAATCCCATCGGTCCCATTGGTGTAGAAGTGGGATTTGTATTTGGCTTTGGCACCAAAGGAATTTTAAATGTATAAGTTTTTTCAGTTATATCATTTGGAGCTCTTCTGAAAGTTTCACCTCCAAAAGTAATTCCTGAAAATACACGATACAAACTATTTGTTACAGGCCAATAGCAACTCACATGACTCGGTAAACCACTAGTTTTTACGGTTAGAAATGTTCCGTCTGAAGTTATACTGGTTGCACCATAAATTTTGGAATAAACTGCCGGAATTGTTCCTGGAATAACAGGAATAATTGTTGATGAAGTGTCATTTTTTTTTGAACAAGAAATTATACTGCATGTTATTAAAGCGATAAAAAAGACTTTTTGCATAGTTTAAATTTTCTTTACATCGTTAAGATGTCAAATCTGAAAAATTCAGTTTTTAGATTTCGGGAATGATGGATACTAAATTAATGAAATAGTTTAATCAAAAGAAAATTATTAATTTTTATTCAAACTTAAGAAGATGTTTTAACAATAAATTTGTAAAATTCATCAAAAATCTAAAAAATATCCTATCATTATATTTCAATTTGAGTGATACTATGCAATAAATAGGTAAAATAAAACCCTCTTTATATTTTTATTTATTTTTAACATGAAGTATTTTAGTCATCTATTTTTAATGTTTTTAGCGATTAATAGCAATGCCGCTGCCCAATCACAAGTTCAATCTTATTTATCTGTTAAAGACCAATTGGACTTAAAATACAATACAAAAAAAGCAATAGATCCAATTTTTGTGGATGGAAATTTAGAGGAACAAACTTGGCAAAAAGCACAAATTGCTTCAAAATTTATTCAAAACTTTCCAAACGATACATTATTAGCGAAAGCGCAAACAGAAATAATGGTTTCTTATGATGAGAAATATTTATATGTGGCAGCAAAAGCTTATAATTCGGTTAAAAATCAACATTATGTTGCACCTTCTTTGAAGAGAGATTATCGGGGTGAGGCTTATGATGCGGTAGTAATTAGTATAGATCCGTTCATGGATAGAACAAACTCTTTTTCTTTTGGTATCAATCCGTTTGGCGTACAACGCGAAGGCTTGGTGGTAAATGGAGGGGCTCAAAGTGAGGATTTAAGTCTTTCTTGGGACAATAAGTGGATTAGCGAATCTAAAATTTATGAAGATTATTGGATTATGGAGATGGCTATTCCATTGAATACAATCCGGTTTAAAAATGGAGCAAAAGAATGGCTGATTAATTTTTATAGGGTAGACAGTTATACTGGTCAGCGTTCGGGGTGGGCAAGAATTCCATCACAGTACCCAATGATATCACTGGCATTTTCAAAAGTACTTGAATTTGAAACTCCTATAACCAAAACTGGTCCTAATATTTCTTTAATTCCATTTAGTTCTGTAGGGCTGGTAAATAATCCAGTTTTTAAAAATGGTGTCCGCTCTTTTGACCATAAGCCAAAGTTTAGTTTTGGAGGAGATGCAAAAATTGGGATTGGAAGTTCTTTAAATTTAGATCTTACTATTAATCCAGATTTTTCTCAAGTTGAGGTAGACAATCAAGTTACGAACCTAGATCGTTTTGAAATACTTTTCCCAGAGAAAAGGCAGTTTTTCTTAGAAAATGCAGATTTGTTTGCAAATTTTGGTGTAGATGGAATTAGACCATTTTTCTCAAGAAGAATTGGCGTTTCAAGAAATCCTGCGACTGGTCAAAATATAGAGAATAAAATTGATGGGGGTTTAAGGCTTAGTGGAAAGATAAACAATAACCTACGGTTGGGTTTTCTTCAAATGCGTGCAGCTGCAATTGATTCAATAAACCAGCCAGCAAATAGTTTTTCGGTTTTAACACTTCAACAAAAAGTGTTTGCAAGATCGAGCATCGGAATGATAGTTACCAATAAACAAGCTTTAGGAGATCCTCACCACAATCGGGTTGCTGGAATTGATTACAATATCGCATCAAAAAACAATGTTTGGAACGGTAAATTATTTTATCAAAAATCATTCGAAAATTTAAGCACTCAAAAAAATCAAGCTTATGGAGCAAATTTGATTTATGATTCACGTTTTGTTGAATCAAGGCATAAATTTGCTGTAGTTGAAAGTAATTTCAACCCAGAAATGGGTTTTTTAAAAAGAAAGGGATACAATCGACTTTCAGGCACTACTATTTTGTCTAAATATGCCATAAAATCGGTTATCAATGTGCATGGTCCTGGTATTGATTATGAAATCATTCAAGTTCCAGGTTTTGGCTTAACAGATTTTAATGTTAGTGTTGGGTATTCTATGGTTTTTAAAAACAATATTTTGTTAGAATCATGGATCAGAAAAGATTACACCAGGCTAACTTATGATTTTGACCCAACAAATACCAATGGAAAAAAATTATTGTCCAATCAAACTTTCAATTATTATTCGGTAATTGCAAAATTTAGTTCTGATTTTAGAAAAAAATTAGCTGCAAAGTTATTAAGTCAATCAGGTCAATATTTTAACGGTACAAGGTTAAATCTTGAAGGAGAAATCATTTATCGAATTCAACCTTTTGGAAGTATTTCCAGTGTATTTTCCATTAACCATCTTAACTTTCCAACGCCATTTAAGAGTGCAGACTTACTGTTGATTGGTCCAAAAATTGATTTAACCTTTACCAAAGCTTTATTTTTTTCAACTTTGGTTCAATACAATAGTCAAATCAATAATATCAATATCAACGTTAGAACGCAATGGCGTTTTGCACCTGCTTCCGACTTATTTTTAGTATATACCAACAACTACAATGCTGATAGTTATCTATCAAAGGGAAGTGCTATAGTATTGAAAGCAACATATTGGTTTAATTTGTAATATGTAGATTTTAGAAAAAAGTCCATAAAAAAGCCGGAATTTTTAACTCCGGAATGGTGCTTTTTCGATTAGCTGTTAATAATTTTAGTTTTATATTTAAACATTTATTTGTAACAGCAATAATTTATCTACGAGCGAAATTAGAACATTTATTATTTTTTTTGACTGTGGAAAGACGTAGTTAATGTATATTTAAGAAAATATTTTTATGGATGAGCATTTAAATTATGGAGATTATACCAAAAGATTTGTTACAGACATTCCAACAGATTTGAATGATGAGAGAGCAATTCATTATAAAAGTACAATACCACGTTTTCCTGATGAGGCTGTGTATATATTTTCCTTTGAACAGGGTAAGATGATCTATGCTGATGGCTGGGAAGAGGTTTTAGGTTATAGGGATGATGAAATTACGATGTTGAAAATTGTAACTAGTACAACACCTGAATATGCATCTTTTTCTCAAGAAATTAATGATAAAGGGTTGATGTTTTTACACCAAGAAACGGAAGATTTAGAAAAATATAGCTTCATTATTGAAGTTAAAAAGATTCATAAAAATGGAAGCCATGTTCCTTTAATTCAAAGAGTAGGGGTTTTTAAAGCAGTTAATGGTAAACTAACGGAGATAATAGGTCGCTTTCAAATAAATAGAAGGATAACTTTAGGAAAAATTATGCGGTTTGATATATTTGGACCTAAGAAAGAAGAATTTGAAGATTTTCTAAGTAAGTTGTTGTTTCAGCAATTTGCAATCTCAGGTAAAGAAAAAGAAGCATTGGCTTTGGTAGCAAAAGGGTATGCTTTTAAAGAAATTGCATTTGAGCTAAATGTGTCGCAATCTGCAATTGAAAAAAGAATTATTCCATTGTATAAACGTTTTGGCGTAAAAAGTTTACCGCAACTGATTAGTTTTGCTCACGAAAACCATATTTTACCTTAAATTAAATATTAGAATTTTATCTATATTGTTTTTGAATGTATGTGTTTTGAATTTTAAATATTGATTTAGCTTTTTTAAAATAAAATCAGCATTACTTTTTTTAAAGAATATCATCTTAATTATTTCAACCAAAATTTTATATTATAATTTGAATTTAGATTTTGGAGCTTGTTAATTACTTTCAATTATTTATTTCAGAATCTAAATTTATCGAAAACATATTATCTCTTTTCACCCCAAACTGTTCCAACATTTGCATCCAAGATTTTAGATTTTCAAAATCTTTGCCTAATACCCAAATTGTATTTTTATCGATTAAAAGTTTTTCATTTTCTAATCGTGTATCTTCATTTGAACACAACATAGTATAAAATAATGTTGGAGTAACCAATTTTGGACAATCTTCTAAACTTGGATTAATGTCATCAATTACCAAAATATTGCTGTTTCTAAAATTCCAAATTTGATTTTTATCTTCATTTAATTCTGCTTCTGAGACATCTAAAATATTGAATAATTTCATTGCAGTAACATAATAGCAAGATTTATTAGTAATAGAAAATTCTGAAGAAAGTCCAACTGCTAAACTTGTTTTACCTGTTTTTCTTGCACCTAAAATGAATAAATGGTTTCCGTTTGATGATTGATACAAAAATTGATACAATTTTTTTCTGTCGTTATTTGTTATTGAACCCATCCACTGGCTAAGTCTAAATTGAAAAGGGAACTTAGCATTTTGCAAATACATTTTCGACAAATACCAATAATAGGTTGGATAAAGAGCAATAAATAATAATGCAACCAAGCTGATAAGAAGTGCTAAATGTGTATGTAAATATAGTCCGGCTATACAGCTGCCAATTCCAAAAAAACAAATATCTGTAAAAGTATCAAATGCTATATTGAGCCAAGGAGGTTGAAAAGGGTATTGTTTTTTATTATTTTTAGCTGAATTTCTACTTAACAACAGAGGGAATAAAAAATTAAACATTTCAAAAATTATCCAAAATATTGTGGAGCATATGGCTCCTATTAAACTTGGTTCTGGAATTTTATAAACATTTTCAAACACAAAGTTTAAAATCAAAGTAAGAAAGAAGCCAAGCGATAAATGGCCGAATTGATTCGCCATCCAGGTGTAGGTAAGTGTTACACCCCTATAAGCATCTTTTCCAGACAAATCGTTTAAAATTTGCCGAAAAATCATCTTAGCAGTAAATGTATCATTCATAAAAATGGTGTAAGGTTGTTAGAAATTGTAAAATTAAAGCATTTTCTAAAAACCTTACACCATAAAATATAGTATCTACAGTTTAGAATCCAGGATTCTGAACCATATTGGGGTTATTTTGAATTTGTCCAATTGGTATTGGCAAAATGGTACGTACAAAATAACTGCTCGTAGTAGAAGTATATTGAATCAACCGAGATGTACTATTTCCTGCTGAGTTGATTTTAACAAAACTGGTTTGGGTCCGGTTTAAGTCGAACAAACGCTGACCTTCCATTGCAAATTCTTTTCTTCTTTCTACAATAATGCTATCAATAAAAGCAGTAGCCCTAATTGAACCCGTTGGAGGGGTAGCCAACAAAGAGACTGAAAAAGGTTTTGTTGCACTAGCCGTATCTCTTGATTTACGTATTGTATTGATATCTGTCATAGCAGAAGTTAAAGCAGTAGCATCAGAATTTAATACAGCCAATCTTGCCAATGCTTCCCCTCGAGCTAAGAACATTTCAGAATACCTTAGAATTTTAGTGTTTTCAAGGTAGTTTACGATGTTGGTATATTTTAAAGGAAGTGGAACTGCTTTTTCGCCACCTAGTGAGTTTCTGTCGCCCAATTCTACAAACTGTCTGCGTACATCAGTTGCAGAATAAGCATCCCAAAGTCCTTTGAAAGTAGAAAGTGTTGTACCTGTACTTTTACTATTCATAATTTGTCTGGTTCCCAATATTTCACCATAACCAAGTTGGCTAGTTATATAAGCATAAGAATCGGTTCCAGGGTTATCGTTTGCGTTGTTAGCTACTTCAAAAATAGATTCTGTGTTTCCAGGATTTTTGAATTCTTGGAACATATTTCCGAAAGTAAACAAGGTATATTTACCAGAATTTATTACTTCAGTAGAAGCCGTCAAAGCAGAAGCCCAATCTTCTTTAAAAATGGAAATTCTAGTTTTTAAAGCCAATGTAGAATACCTATTAAACCTGATTTTGAACAATGAACTTGTAGCGACTCCTTTAGAAAGTACATCACCATTTGTTGGAAGTCTTTTCAACGCCTCAGTTAGATCAAGATCGATTTGGGCATATACTTCAGCGGCAGTATTTCTTGCAGGATATATGATATCAGTAACATTTGTGATTGGTTTTACAACCAATGGAACACACAAATGAGATCCATCTACCGTAAACTTTAATGGACGAGCAAAGAATTTTGCCAAATCAAAGTATGCTAATGCCCTTACTGCATAAGCTTCACCTACTAATTGGGCAACTTCAGCCATTTCAGTAGGAACGGCAACACTTTTGATTTTTTCTTCGTTAGCAATAACTGCGTTGGCACTGGTAACAACTTTATACAATTGATCCCACATTCTACTCACGTTTGCATCTGTAGCTGTATGTGTCATGGTGTTCATTCCTGTGTAACGATTACCACTTCTTACACTTCTGGTAGCATTATCAGATAATACTTCTGGGATAACCATAGCGTCGCGACCGTAATAACTATAAGACTGCATAAGAGAATAGAGCCCATTTACAGCGGCTCTTGATGCCTGAATATTTGTAAATACATCATCTGTAAATACACTTTGTTGCGGTTTAAGATCTAGAAAATCTTTATTACATGCCGCCAAAAACATTGAACCTGATAACAGTGAAAGCGTGATTGCTTTTTTTATGTTGAATTTCATCTTTAATAATTTTAAGGATTATAACGTAATGTCTATACCAAAAAGGAAGGTTCTGAATACGGGTGGTCTTTGAGACATTACCCCGTCTACGCCTACTTCTGGGTCAGTATTAAATCGTTTATCCCTTATATAAGTGAATAAATTTTGACCTCTCACATAAATTCGGGCTGAACTCAATTTTGGTTTTGCCAATAATGCTTTAGGCAAGCTGTAAGATAGTGAAACATCCCTTAAACGAATATAACTACCATCATACAAAAAGCGACTGCTTTCATAACTTCCTGCAGAAGATTGTGTGCCTAAGAACACGGCTTTTGGAACATCTGTAATTTGTCCAGGTGTTCTCCATCTGCGGTTGTATTCGTATCTGCTTAAACCATTGCTTTGATCAGAAAATCCTAAGTTAGCATCTGTTTTTTGTAAGTATCCATATTCATCATAAATAGAATTACCCCAAAATACATACACTTGGAAACTCAACTTGAAGTTGTTGTATGAGAATGAATTGGTTATACCACCATAGAATTTAGGTAAGGCACTACCATATTGCAATCTTGGAAGTGCAGTTGTATAAACGTTAGTAGTAGAATCTTTTGCACTTCCTCTATACCATAATGCTTCTCCGTTGGCTTGATTTACACCAGCATATCCTCTTTGGTAATGCGTATAATAATCGTATCCAACCCTTCTGAAATATGCTCCGTTGTTAGAAAACAATGAATCAATTTTGGTGATAACATTTTTATTTTTGGTAAAATTCAGGTCAGTAACCCATTTAAAGCCTTTTGCGTTTGATGGTGCAAAATTTACAGTACTTAAATTGAATTCAACACCAGAATTTTTCATAGCACCATTATTGATGGTGATGCTAGTTACACCATTTACACTTGGAATAGGTTGACTATACAACAAATCGCTGCTAGTGCGGGTATACCAATCAAAAGAGCCACTTAATCTACCTTTTACCATTGCAAAATCCAATCCTAAATCTAGTGGAATATTCTTTTCCCAAGTTAAGTTATCGTTTGCCAATTGGGTGATAGAAAATCCAGAAGAAAGATTGTAATCACTACCGGCACTGTATAAACCTTGAGATTCGAAGTTTCCGATACCTTGGTTACCAGTATAACCGTAACTTCCTCTTAATTTCAACTCACTAACCCATTTAGCTTTAAAAAAGGTTTCGTTAGAAATATTCCAACCCGCACCTACAGACCAAAACGTAGCAGATCTGAAGTTTTTAGCAAATCTAGAAGAGGCATCCTCACGCAAAGAACCTGAAAGCAAATATCTATCTTTAAAAGTATAGTTACCATTTAAGAATTTACTCAACAACCTGTTTCCAGTGCCAGAACCAGTTGTCAAAACTGGACTTGAACCGCCAGCAGCAGTAATAGTTCCTGGTGCAATACCATTAACAATAATGTTTAAATCAACATCTTGACGATCCTGTGCTTCATAACCTGCAAATGTTTCAACTTCATGACCACCTTTGAATTCTTTCTTATACCTTAAAATATGTGTAGCAACCCAGTTGGTTATATCTTGAGTATAATTTTCAATGGCACCGCCAACAGCTACATATGCATTTCCCACTCGAGGATCGTAGTAAATACTGCTTAACGCATGGTTGAAATCCAATGCATAGCTACCTTCTAAAGTTAAACCATCAGCCAATTTGTATTTGGTAGAAAAATTAGCTGCAATATTGTAGGTTTTAGCATTTCTGTTGGTAGTGTTGATAACTGCTACTGGATTGTATCCGCTATTGTACCCCAATTCGTAAGTAACGCCATCTGATTTATATACAGGCAACCAAGGTGCCAATCGATACATTGCCCTAATTGGATTTGCAAAAAAACTTCCTCCCAAGAAATTTGATGAACGTTGTAAACTTCCTGCTAAACCGCCTTTAATCGACCAACGCTTAGAAATTTCTGAAGTCATATTCATACGATAAGTACCTTTATCATAATTAATACCCTTGGTAGGTGATTCAGATTTGTACAAACTTCCAGAAATATAATATGTTGTTTTGTCTGTTCCACCGCTAACGTTTAGGTTGTACTGTGAGTATCCACCAGTTCTTAAAACTTGGTTGAACCAATCAGTATTTACAGTGGTATCGATTGCGTTTGCCTTCAATAAAGAATCATAAGAAGCTGGATTGTTTCCGGTATTTGCCCAGCCTTCTCTATAATACTGAATGTATTGAGAGCTGTTTAATGTTTTTTGTTCGTCTCTTATATTGTATTGATTAGAACCCTGTTGCATGGTAAAGCTCACTTTTGCTTTTCCGGCTTTACCTGATTTAGTTGTAATCAATACAACTCCATTTGCAGCTCTTGAACCGTATAATGATGTTGCAGAAGCATCTTTTAATATAGTCATACTTTGAATATCATTGCCATTTAAACCAGCAATGGTATTACTGTTTAATCCAGAAATATCGCCACTCACAACTGGAATTCCATCTATCACATACAAAGGCGTTGCACTTGCGTTGATAGAACCAATTCCCCTTACTCTAATATTTGGCACCGAACCAGGTTGACCAGATCCATTTGAAGATTGAACACCGGCAACATTACCTTGGATAGATTCTTGAACCGATGCATTTGGAGAACTTTCTAATGTAGCTGCTTTTACAGTTGCTAATGAACCCGTAAAAGAACTACGTTTTGAACTATTGTAAGCAACCACAATTACCTCAGATAAATTGTTGTCTGACTCTTGTAAAGCTACAATCAATTCTTTTGCATCAGTAGGTTTTACAACTTTTGAAACCATATCAACCCTTGAAAACTCTAATGATTGACCTTTTTCAATGGAGATGCTAAAGCTACCGTCTGCCTTTGTGGTAGTTCCTTTTTTTACACCAACTATTTTTACAGAAATGTTTTCTAATGGACTGTTGTCTTTTGCATTAAAAACTTTACCCGTGATGGTTAGTTTTTCAGCATTGTTCAGTTCATTGTTGATCGCAGCGGAAAACTCTTTTACCGTATTATTGTTTTTGCCTGCATCTGTTGCAGCAAAAACATTTGATGCTAGCCCTATGCAAAGGTTGACCAGCAAAAACAAAGATGTTTTGTTTCGAAAAATGTTCATAGCAGTTAAAAATTGATGTGTTTTGGTTTAAAAACAAGAAAAAATGGTTAAATTTTCTAAATGTCTAAATGGAACATAAATATATAAGTAAATGTTAAAATTTCGTTAAGATTTCCAAAATAAATTAAATTAATATTAAGAAACTTATCAAATAAAAATCCCCCATTCAATATTAAAATACCGAATGGGGGATTTAAAAAATCAAAAACGCTTATCTTATTTTCTCTTTTGAATTTCTCTGTTTACTTCTTCCATATCTACTGGACGTTCTGTATTATCTTCCATCAACCATTTAGAAAAATAATCTGCAGTTCGCCAGAACCAATGTTCGGTCATATCTCCAAAACCATGGCGCTGTGTAGGCAAAACCAACATGTCGAAACGCTTATTGGCTTTGATTAGTGCATTAACCATACGCATAGTGTTTGCTGGATGAACGTTATTGTCTATTTCTCCATTTATCAACATCAATCTACCTTTTAAGTTTTTGGCGATATCTGGATTTCTTTCAATCAAATAATTAAATGAAGTATCGTTTTTCTCTGAAATAACTTCTTTAACGCCATGGTGTTTTTCGCTCCACCATCTGTTGTAAATGCTGTTGTCGTGGTTTCCAGCATTACTTACAGCAACTTTAAAGAAATCTGGATAAACCAACATTGCTGCTGTACTCATAAATCCGCCACCACTATGGCCATGGATTCCTACTTTATTAATATCAATATAATCGTATTTATCTGCCAATTGTTCAATAACAGCTTTTCTATCTGCCAAACCGTAATCTCTCAAATTGCCGTAACCATAATTGTGGTACCATTTGCTTCTAGAAGGATGCCCGCCTCTGTTTCCTGATGTAACCACGATGAAACCCAATTGTGCCAAACGATCTATTCTATCCATGCCTTTGCTGAAGCTCTTGTTTACCGCTTCTGTTTGTGGACCAGGATATACATAAGCAATAACTGGATACTTTTTTGTACTATCAAAATTGAATGGCTTATACATTACACCAAAAATATCTGTAATACCATCATCGGCTTTTGTGCTAAATATTTCCGGAAATTTATAGCCTGCAGCAAATAATGAACTTAAATCTGCCGTTTCTAAATCCATCAATTTTTTACCATCTGTTCCGTATAAGCTGCTTACTGGAGTTGAATTAACCCTTGACGCTGTATTTACAAAATAACTTTTGCTGTCGTTTAAACTAAAGCTATTATCGAAATTTCCTGGATTAAGCATTTGCAATCCTGAACCATCAAAATTTACTTTGAACAAATGCAAATAATAAGGATCCTCTTTTAATTTACCGCTTAAATTTTCGTAATTGTTGGCAGAAAAATACAAAACACGCTTGTCTTCATCTATACCTACAATATCTTCACAATGCCAAGCACCTTCTGTGATACGATTTTTGAGTTTTCCGTTTTCATCATACAAATAAAAATGACCCCAGCCATCTTCTTCGCTCCATTCGATAATTTCTTTACCGCCTTTTACCAATCCAGGTTTTCTAACCTCAACGTAGGTATTCAAATGTTCTTTAATAACTGGTTCTAATTTGCCTGTAATAACATTTACAGCACATTGGTCAATAGATTTCAAATCGCGACTGGTTCTAGACAAATAGAACTTTTCGTTAGTACCTAACCAAATTCTAACTCTGCCTTCATCGTCGCGGGTATTAACGGGTTGGGTTTTGTCGTAAATGGCAAGGTTTTGGTCTTTGTATTGCGATGCATCAATTTGTTGTACCGTATGTTTTACATTATCACCAACATATAGATATTCAACTGGTGCGTCTTTTTCGCCGGGCATCCAATATTTGTAGGTTTCAAGTGTTGGTCGAGGATCTGCAATGCTGTTGATTACCCAAAGATCTTTTACTTTTCGGTTATCGGTTTTAACCATTGCAAAGTGTTTGCTGTCTTCACTCCACATTACATAAGCACCTTTTCGTTTGTTTTTGTTTTTTTCAGCATCAAGATTGGTGTTTCCGTTTCCGCTTAGGTTAGATTCGCTGTACCAAGCAAAGTTTTCAACACCATCAAAAGTGAGTTGGGTTTCAACAATTGTAGAATCATCCTCATTTTTCAAAGCCTTTTCGTAGTTGGCTTTGTCCATGTAGTATAAGTTATATTTTTTACCGAAGATGATCGTTTGTTTATC
Source organism: Sphingobacterium thalpophilum (assembly GCA_945871875.1). Lineage (GTDB taxonomy): Bacteria > Bacteroidota > Bacteroidia > Chitinophagales > Chitinophagaceae > Pollutibacter. The sequence continues at coordinate 2,686 of CAMBYC010000069.1, read as the reverse complement.
AGGTGAAATATTTGCCCATTGAAGTTGACGTTTAGGTTTTTTAAATCCAACCAATTCGTTTAATTGTCCATTTGCAAGGTTGTATTCAAAATAGAAGGTCTTTTTGTCTTTTGCAGCAGCCATTCTTCCGATTTTCTTTGAGGTATCGGCTTTTTCAACATCCATTGTGCTCTTTATTTCAAATTGAATCCATGTTTCATCTTTGATAAATTTCAAAGAATCTATTGGAAGATGTTGACCATCGAAAGGATCTTTTACGATAGCAGAAATTGCAGCTGCGAGTTTGTTTCTATTAAACAATGGCGATTTTTCCTTTTTGATGGGATCTACTAAGAACCATTGTTTACCGTCTGAGGTTTCATAAGTGTACCAAAATTTGTTGGAAAGTTTTAACCAATGAGGGTCAACGGCAAGAGAGAAGAGCATTTTGTCTAATTTCTGTGGCGAAAACCTTGCGGCTTGGTTGTAGTTGGCTTTTTGTTGAGCCGAGCCAATGATGGGCAATAGAACAATGAGGGCGATTATAAATTTTCTCATATTCAGTTTGTTGGAAACTGAAATTAATGAATTTTTTAATATCACTTTAGGTATGTCAAAAGGATTTCTTTTAATTCACAAAGCTTTTCTATATTCGATTCAACATATTCTTTTTTGTCAGTAGGATTTTCTTGTAGATCAAAATTTGGGTAAAGTGTTTTAATATTCCAATCATTAATTGATGCAATATAATCATACCAACCATTTGGAAGTTCTAAATCAGTTTGGTTGTATAAAGAGGTTAAATCGTGCAATGGGATATAACCTTTTATCCTTTCATGGATTGTATTATTCTACCATGGGCGGTTGGTGGGAATGGGCTCCTCCTTGCAACCATTTCAGAATGCCATATTGGAAACAAATCGATCCACTAATGAATGCTGTAGAACGATTATCTTATACTTTATCGCAAGGAAATCATCTTTGCGATGTGGCTGTTTTGTACCCCACAGAACCAGTTGTGACAAACATGGATGGTAAAATTGCTGCGAAAATGGCTTTCAATGCCGGTACTGAGTTGTATAGCAAAGGCATTGATTTTGATTATATCGACTATACTTCTCTTGCCAACGCTGAAGTAAAAAATGGAGAACTTACAATCGCTGGCGAACGGTTTAAAGTATTGGTTATCCCATCCATGAAAATTTTACGACTGGCTTCACTATACTAAATTCCATAGCATTCAGTAAAATATCAAAACTCAATTATGGATTTTGATAATAGTTGCTAAAATTTAATTATGCATTTATAGCGATGTTTCGGGGGCAGCCCAAACCAAAATATTTTTCCTAAAACAATAAAAGTCAATACTTTATTTTTTCATTTTAATACAAAAATAAGTTATGAATTTTTTCAATATTTTGACTTAAAAACTAATCTCCCAAAACTACTTAAACCAAATCTGGATTCAATTTCCAAACTACCCCAATTTGGTTCTTAAGTTGCTGAACAATAATTCCTTCATTGTATAAATTATCCAAAAGCTCTTCTGCCACTTCCGTTTGAACATCTGCAAGAAATGAAAATTCTTTTGTGGTGAGGGTTGGAAACACTTTAAAAAGTGATTTAAGATCATTTTTCACGGTTTTCTTCTGTGCAAAAGGAATAAAAGAAAAAAGCGTTTTCTCAAATGATTCGTAGTGCTGGTATTCTTCTAATATTTTTGAATTGTTGAATTTGTCTGTAAAAATAAATGTAGGCAGTATAGAAATTTGAAGTTTGGTCGCCAATTCTAAATCTGCTTCAAACAATTGTTGTGCCTTTCCTTCTAGATCACGCAATAACCTTGCAGCGTCTAAACCTGCTTCAAATGCAGCATTGTACAATAAAACATTTTCAATAATATTCTTACTTTCCAAAAAGAGCATTTCATTTAGTCGCCTAAGAAAGATTATTGCCTTATCAGTATCTTGCATTTGTGCAGCTTTAAATGCAATGGAGGGTGGGTAAGATGATGGAATAGGATTCTCAAGCCATACATTGGGACTTAGCGGCATATTTTCTTCTGCAGCTACCTGCCTCCAATGTTCTGCGGCTTCTGCTGGATTGGTTATGCCTCCTCTATTGAAATTATCCCACGAAGGCAATAATCCTCCCATACAATATTCAATTTCAATGTAATCGCCGTACTCTAATTTAAGCTTACGCAATTGTGGTTGCGATTGCCAACAAGTTGAACATATTGGATCTGTAAAATATAAAATATGAACTTTTTTGTAATTTGGTTTCGGATTAAAGGCTGGAAGCTGTTTTTCTATTAGTGGAATTTTGATGTCATCCTCTTCCTCTTCTGATGGATTCAGAAATTTCCTTTTTAAATCTCTCCCCATTAATGTATGCTCTTTCACCTCGGGTGCTCTTTCGTCATAAAATGCTTTAAATGCATTTTCTGGGTTCTTATTAGAAGTTAGCAAACGACTTATAGAAAGTGCGTCTTTTAAAGCATTTGTTGTTCCAGCACTAGTAAAGGGCAACGCCAAATGGCCAGCATCGCCTATTAATACCACATTTTTTTTGTGGAATGTTGGCAAAAGATCAAAATCTCTTGTGTTCCAAGTGTAAGATGTACTAAAATCATTACAATTTAATATCGTTTGTACATCCTCAGGGAAATCTTTCAGTAGATTAATACAAATTTCTTTTATACCAT
>CAMBYC010000068.1 GCA_945871875.1 Sphingobacterium thalpophilum | reverse complement strand
TTCAGCAAGAATTGGAGAAATAACTGCGTTGGTAGATGAAAAAGAGCTTAGGTGGCTAGAATTGAGTGAAATGATGAACGGATAATGGTTAAGGGTTAATGGTTAAGGGTTAAGGGATAATGGTTAATGGATAATAGATAATAGATAATTTTTTGGTATAATGAGTACGTCATTTAACGTAATTTATAACCATTAACACTTAACAATTAACACTTAACAATTAACACTTAACAATTAACAATTAACAATTAACAATTATTAACTCCCCGCTCTTTCCAACCTATCATTAATCGCTTTTCCCAAACCCTCATCAGGAAAAACCTCAGCCAATATAACTTCTGCGTTCGTATTATCAATTGTTCTCATCACATTAAACAATTGTGCAGCAGCTTCTGCGAGGTTACCTGATGGCGATAAAACATAAGACAACCCTCTATGCTTATATGTCTGCTTGAAACTGATAACCGCAATTGTTGATGTTTTGAATCGTTCTAGATTTTCTTCAACATTGCCAACATATAATGGTATTCTAGTTGCATAATGACTCTTCAATTGTCCGGGCGTATGAGGTTGTTGGTGCAATAAACTAAATATGGGCATTTTCCCAGTACAATTGTAAATGTCTTCAACCGAGATGCCTCCTAACCGATGTATGACGATATTATCTTGGTCAAATCCAACAATAGTAGATTCTAAGCCAACACTACAAGCTCCTCCATCAAGGATATAGGGAATCTTACCAAACAACCCTTCCATTACATGCTTCGCATTAACCGGACTCACATACCCAAAGGGGTTTGCACTTGGTGCAGCTAATGGAAAATCTAAATTATTTAACAATTCAAGCGTTAATGGATGATTGGGAATGCGAACAACTACAAACTCACTTCCCGCAGTTACAATATCTGGAACAATTGAAGACTTTGGCAACAAAAAACTAATTGGTCCGGGCGAAAAAGCATTTGCCAATGTTAATGCTAGTTCTGGTATTTCAGTAACATAAGGTTTTACAGCCTCTAAATTTGGCAAATGAATGATTAATGGATTAAATGTTGGTCTGTTTTTGGCTTCAAATATTTTAGCAACAGCAATAGGGTCTAATGCATTTGCTGCCAATCCATATACTGTTTCGGTTGGAATGGCCACCAATTCTCCAGATTGAAGCAATTGAACAGCGAAATAAATATCTTTTCCTACAACAGTTTTCATTTGTAGGTGCAAGTAACAACAAATCTTAATAATTTTGACACTTATGAAACGTAAAATTGCACAATTTGCTCTTGTAGTTGCCGATTATGATGAGGCAATTGCCTATTTCACCAATGTTTTAAACTTTGTTTTGATAGAAGACACTATTCTTAGTAACACTAAGCGTTGGGTTTTGGTTGCTCCATTAATAGATAGCGACTGTAAAATTCTTCTAGCAAAAGCTGCAACAGATGAACAAAAGGCACATATCGGAAACCAGACTGGAGGAAGGGTTTTTCTATTTTTAAATACCGATGATTTTTACAGAGACTACAACGATCTTAAAGCAAAAGGTGTTGAATTTGTTCGCGAGCCCAGCATTGAAGCTTATGGAACTGTTGCAGTTTTTAAAGACATATATGGCAACCTGTGGGATCTAATTGGGAATTAGTGGTTAGTGGGCTACTATCTATCAAATAGATACTATAACTTTTAATACTAATATCTAACAACTAACCACTAACAACTAACTACTAACCACTATTTCACACACCTCACATAATAACCCCAACGTTTTGGTGCAAATGAACGTCCAAAACCAGAGTTCGATCTAGCCATCAAATAACGCCCATTGGCTTCTGTATCACTTCTTTGGGTATTACTCCACCAATTTCCACCCCAAAATAGCTCCATAAATTGACCACTTCCATGTCTAGAACCTCCTGGCAATGCATTGAATCCGGAACTATTATTGCCATTTCCACCTTTTTCCCATCCAGATAGTGATTTTAATTTGGCACCTAAAGTTTTAAATTCGCCCAAATTATTGGTTAACTCATCCCAATCATAATCTGAAGCAACATGCCACCCTTCAGGAGCTAAGCCACGCGGATCATTTACCGCATACCAATTGTATATTTTGCCAAATTTTTCACCTGCAGATTTATCGTTGTTGTAATAACACCATGCCCCTGTTGTTAATGTTGTCCAAACTGCTGGATCTTTTACTTCAGGAATTTCATCCCCATTGTTGTAATGACTTACCTCCAAATTCTTTGTCATCCACACTTTTCCACCAATATTCTTTATTTCATAAAGATTTCCATCTATATCTTTTGCCTGTGCTTCATCATTAGTGATCACCTTTTTCTTAACCGGCTCTACTGGAACTACCGGATTTGTAGCTGGATATTTCTTTTTTGCATCCTCCCAACCCATTTTAATGGCTTCTAACCTTTGTATTTTAGGGGGATGTGTAAAAGACCCCGCCTCACTAATATTACTGCTATTATATGCCAATTGAGCATTGGAAAGAGTACCTCCCATCAAATAAATTAGAAATCCAGCAGTTTTATCTGCTTCTAGCTCCATATCTCTTGATGTTACTCCAGGATACGGATTTGAAAGGTGATTGTTTAAATGATGTCCAATTTCATGGGCTAATATTGTTAATGTTGTCCAATCTTTAGTATCATCTGGAATTGAGGATGTTGAAAAGTTTAATTTCCTTACAGTTTGAAGAAAATTAGGATTAAATAAAATATAAGGTCGCTTATCTTTATCCAAAATAGCTTGACAATTATCCACTTGTGCACAACTCATAACAATAAATCTATTGCTTGTTCCCACTTTTGAAAGGATTGACCCAATTAATTCATCAACATCTGAAGCACTTGAATAGCCAGCACTGCTAGTACAAATGGTAGGATCACCTTTCATTGCTCCAAAAAATGAAGCTTTCAATGTTGTTTGTGCATTCGCAAAAATTGAAACAAAGAATAATAAAAAATTAATTGCCTTTTTCATTTGAATTATGATTTATGAATTGTGAAAGCGATTTTTATCGTCTAAGGTTGAAAAAAAAGAAGTACCCAGTGTTTATTGACTGAGTACTTCTTTTACAAATATAAAAAAAATGAGTTTTTTTATATAAGATATTTGACGAAACCCTAGTAGTTATTTAAGCTAACTAAAATTACATATAATTTTACTTTGTAAATAATTTACTCTTTTTTTTCGCTCTTTTAAAAGGCGTTAAATTTGATATTTTTTTAATTGCAGAAGTTCCAGTTAAAGGAACATCACATTCAATAATAATAGGCAAAACATTGTTTTCAGCAAACTGAAAAGCAGCTGTATTTGTAGCAAAACCAAATTGCTTATCGTTAAAATTCCACCCATAAGAAGGCAAAACCAATCTGTTTCCCAATTGGCCATTATTTCGGTAAACAAAATTTCCCATGGTGAGCTCAATTCCCATTATCAACTTTTCTACGTTAGGTACTGGTTTAGGAGCATACCAAATACATATCCTTTCGGTGCCGGTAACCTTAAAAGTTAGAGCTTTTAAAGTGTCTGGATATACAATTGGAAAATTGATAGTTCTATCTAACTTTATTTCAGGTAAAATTTCAGGTGTACTAGAACCATCTACGCTAAAAACATAAAGAATACCTTTTGAGGGTAGTTGTGAAAAATAAAATTGAACTTGATCCCCAGTTTTCCACTTTTTCCCTTCTGTTTGATAATATGGGTATTGAGATTTAAAATCATATACCAATTTAGGATTTATATTGGTATATGTAATTTTAGAATGAATAGTATCTACCCTCACTTGTTTAATGGTAAATTGTAAAGTGTCGCTTAAAGAAACATCACTCTTTGACAAATCAGATTGAGCCGACAATCGAAATGTAAAAACAACTGCCAATATAATGGTGTTGATAAACGGTTTTTGCCACATATTGTTGAGTTTAATTGATTACTGACACTTTCAAAATAATTGGTGCAATTGTTCCTGTTGAAGTCGTTCTTGAAGAAACACCCATTACATTATTACTGTAAGTTATGTCTGAATAAGGAATTAACTTATCCCCTAATGCAGATTTTAATCTACTCTCAAAACTTCCTGTAGCTCTTTTAATGTTTTTTAACACATTATCAATATCATCAATTGATTTTGAACTGAACAAGATACACAATACATCATCACCGGCTTGGTCTGTTGTAAGTCCTTTTTTCTCATCTGCAGGAATTTCTAATACAACATTACTGTAAGGTACAACTGGAATATCTTTTACTGAAACACCATAAACGATACTGCTTGTAGGGAATAACATATCTGTTGAGCCATCTGGTTTCAAACTGATAATGTAAACATATTTATCTTTAGGAATATTTGAAGCACTGATTCTAAAGAAATCATTTACCCTTACGGTTGATGAAAGTGTATAAGTTGTTCCGTTTAATTTTGGTGTTACTTCTGTAAATTCAGGCTTTTGGGTTGATGAATTGTAACCTGAATATTTTTTAAACTGAAAATTACCTGATAAGCTTGAAACTGGCCCAACCACAGGACTATTCAATGTAAATTGAAATCCATATTTACACAATTTTCCATAATCAGCATAAGAAATAGTGAAGAATCCTTTGTTTCCCCAATCTGTTCCCCAAGAATTGATGATTTCAAATCTTTGTTTAGCATCATCATATCCAATTACACATAAGGCATGACCACCAATATTATAATCGTTGGAAGGAGGATTCCACTCGCCTGAAGGACCAACCTTGTTAAACGATTCTGAAACCATCATTCCAATTACAACTGGTTTCTTTGCATTAAGGCTATTTTTTGTTTCGTTGATTTTTTGATCAGCTGAAGCACTAGATTCAAATAATTTATAAAAATCTTTAATCTTGAAACTTGATGCCAAAGCCTTGATATTACTTCCAGGAATCTGTTTGCAAGTAGATGGTTCAAATTCAGTAAATAAACAATCTCCTTGTGTTTGAACCAAATTAAATGCATCATTTATAACCGAACCATTTGGACATTGGTCAACAATCTGATCGTAAATAAATCTTGCAGAACGTGCATTTCTTGTGATAGATTCTGTGCTTGTATTGTTGTCTTGAATTGCTTTTGCTATTGTTAGCGCTGCATAACCCGTTGCCCATCCTACACAAGAACCAATTTGACCTTGGTTTCCTGGTTTAGGACAATAGTTTTTTAAAGAAAAAGTGAGAGGCAGTTCTGCACTAGTAAATTTCAATGAAGTGGATAAACGTTTTGTGTTTAGATATTTATCATCATCAAATGATAAACCTGTGGCTCTATTAGATTGGGCAGAACCAATAGCAGATACCAGTAAAAAAACAAATACAAAGATCTTTTTCATAAATGAATTATTTATTATCATACATTATTATGCTGCATTTTAATCATTTTTTTTGATTATGACGGGGGAACAGCAATTAATTATATGAATTTTTAATTATTAATTAAGAATTAAGAATTAAGGACTTGCCTGCTAATTAAATGCTGGATAGGTTGAAAGATTTAAAAAACAAATTTTAATTCTATGTTGGTAAGAGTGAACTTTTAAGAAGTAGAATTTAATTCCACGTTAGTAAGTCTGATAGGAATAAAACATGAACTGAAAGGAGTGAATTATACAATTAAATTCCATGTTGGTAAGTGTGATAGGAATAAAACATGAACTGAAAGGAGTAAAATATAGAATTAAATTGTATGCTGTATAAACTGATAGGAATAAAACATGAACTGAAAGGAGTAAAATATAGAATTAAATTGTATGCAGGATAAACTGATAGGAATAAAACATGAACTGAAAGGAGTGAATTATACAATTAAATTCCATGTTGGTAAGTGTGCACATTTATGAAATAAAATTTAACTGTATGTTGGTAAATGTTCACACTTAAAAAGAGGTATTTAATTGCATTTTGGATGGTTTTAATAAAATTAAAAAAAAGGCAGTGTTTCATTAACTGTGTAAGTCTGTTAGTATTTCATAACTCCCTTTACCTGTAATTGCTTCATACATTTGAATTTTCTTTCCAGTAGCAGCAGAATAAATGGGATCTATTGTTTCCATTAATGTTGCGATATGATCTTTATGAATAATATTAATGGTACAACCTCCAAAACCACCGCCCATCATTCTTGCTCCCATACAATATGGATTGTCTTTTACCAAATCAACCAATAGATCTAATTCTGGGCAACTAACCTCATAATCGTTTTTCAACCCTTCATGAGATTGATACAATATTGCACCAGCTTCATGAAGCAATCCTTTATCTAACAACTTACAAACCTCATGAACCCTATTGTTCTCTTGCAATACAAACTTGCATCTTTTTAAAACTATTGGTGATAGCTTTTCTTTGTGCAATTCAATCATTTCAATCGTTACATCCCTTAATGAGGTGATTTCAGGATAAAACTGCTTCAAAACAGAAACACCTTCTTCACATTGCAAACGCCTAACATTATATTCTGATGATGCCAAAGAATGTTTTACACCTGTATCTATCAATACAATTTTATAATCGTTTAAAGGTATTGGGAAATACTCAAAATCAAGGGTTTTGCAATCCAAACGCATTACAAAACCTTCTTTACCATGCAAACTAGCAAACATATCCATTATGCCACATTGCAATCCTATAAATTGATTTTCAGCTTGTTGTGCAATTAGGGCTATGTCTTTCAATGTATATCCCAATTGATGCATTTCATTTATCGCAAAGCCAGTCACACATTCTAATGCAGCAGATGATGACAAGCCTGCCCCAATAGGAATATCAGACGCTAAAACCACATTAAATGCAGGAATACTATGCCCTCTAAGCTTAAACTGTTGCACCATTCCCAATAGATAATTTACCCATTGCTTTTTATGTTTCGTAATGTTGCTAAAATCTACTTCTACAGTATCTTTAAAATCTACAGAAATCCATTTACCATTAGTTCCTTCCGCAATACCAATTGCAAGATATACTGCTTTATCAATTGCCGCCGGCAAAACCCAACCGTTGTTGTAATCTGTATGTTCTCCAATAAAATTAATTCTTCCTGGCGATGCAAAAACCTGTGGTTTACACCCAAATGTCTCCTGGTAAATTGCACTTACTTTATCTGCTAATTGCATTATATTTTCATTTTAACGGTCGAAAGATAATTAAAATATTTAAACCATAAGTAAGCTACATCCTCTAATATCGCTATTGTCTACCCTACCCCGAACTTCAAAACGTCCATCATCATACACTCTGCCAACATCTTCAGTGGCTATAAATGCACAAGAATATACATTCGAAAGATCTATCACATTAATAATTCCAGTTCCCATTGATTGTACTTCCATTGGATCGTCTTCAGAACGAATCATTACTTTCATGGTTTTGGAAGGATAAAAAATACCTTCACCATAAGAATAACCTTGCGACAACATTTCCGTCATCCCATATTCTGAATGTATGGATTGTAAACCCAATCTACTGGTCAATTGCTCATGCACTTCTACCCTAGTCATTTCTTTTCTTCTACCTTTCATTCCACCCGTTTCCATTATCACTGTATGTTTTAGATTCATTTCAAATTGTTCGCTAAAATCCAACAAAGCAAATGTTACCCCTATCAACAAAACTTTTTGTTGCTTTGATTCCAATTGCAACAACAATTGATACAACTGCTCATATTCATATAGATAAAAACCACTATCGGTATTTTTTGAAAATGCTATCAAATCATTAACCATATACACCAAAGATGAACCTTGACGTTCTAGATAAGCTGGCAACAATCCAATGATTACCCATTCTTCTGGATTGCCATAAAACTGCTTGAATCCTTCTATAAAGCTTTGTTTGTAAATAGATACATCGTGCACCAAATGTTGACTATTTATCATTCCTGTGGTACCGCTACTCTCAAAAACTAGTTCGGGTAAATATCCTTCTGCAATTATTGAATGTGATTTGAAAAATCCTACTGGTAAAAACGGAATTTTAGTAAGTTCATTAACCTCATTTGGATTATATCCCATCCTGTCAACAAAATCTTTGTACACTAAATTGTTGGCATACTGTAACTTGAAGAGTGCTAATGCCTTGTCTTCAAAACTGAATTTGTTAAAATCAAAGAGTTCTTGTTGGAAATTACTATAGTCTAATAGGTTATTCAAATGCAAAATTTTATATTTGAGTATAATAAGTGAATTGTATGAAGAATTTAATCTTTTGTGGACTGGTAATGCTCTTTATCATAAGTTGTAGCAAAGATAGTTTTCAAAGCAAACCGCAGTTGTTTTTGAAGTCGGTAAGTTCTACAAATATTAAAACTGGGGGAAATTTAGAGATTAAATTCAGACTAACAGATAAAGAAGGTGATTTTAGAGATACCATTTGGGTAAAAAAAATTACCACTAGATGTCCAAATTCCAATTTTGCAGACTCTTCAATATTTAGAGTTCCAAGTGATGTGCCACGAACCAATTTTTTTGATGCAGAAGTGGTAATCAATTTAAATTATTTTCTTGGTTTACAACCACGATGCACAAAAGCAGATACAGCAGTATTTAGTTTTTGGATGAAAGACGCTGCTGGAAACAAATCAGACACCGTTTCTACCCCATCCATTATTATTGCAAGATAATTGACACTTACGGTTAATAAAATAATACGATGGCTGGTATATCAAAATTTGTATATCGCTATATGTGCTACGTTAATGGCATGGCAAACCCAGTATTTGTTCGGGATAGTTGATTACAATTTTCTTTTATTCATCTTTGCTTCAACCATTTGTAGTTATGGATTCCATGCATTGCTAAACATTAGCGAATTAAGCACAAATAATCGCGAAAAATGGAACTATAAAAATCGAAAACACTTATTCGTATCTATCGTATTAAGTGGAATGGTTGTAGTGATGACTTCGTTTTATTACTTAGATAATATTTTTCCAATATTATTGGCATTTTTCGCAGCATTTTTATACTCTGCCCCCAATTTATCTATTAAACCATTTATCTGGTTGAGAAGAATCGCCTTTGGTAAAACCCTTTACTTAGCAACAGTTTGGACAACCATTACAGGCATTTTACCAATTTGGGTTAATCATCAAAATATTAACAATCAGCAATTACTGCTATACGTAGCCAATCGCTTTTTTTTGGTATATGCAATTTGCATATTGTTTGACAATCGAGATTTGCAATCAGATAGAATTAAAGGTGTAAAAACCATTACCTCTTTTTTTAGCAAGAAATACATCCAAGCGATATACTATTGTAGTTTGATAGCATCAATACTAATTGCGGTTGGCATTAATTTAGATGGAAAACATTTAGAAGAAAGTATTTATTTAATCATTGCACCATTTATTGGGTTATTGTTATACCAAAAAAGCACTCAATCTCATGGTTTATTTTACGATTTTGGCTTAGATGGATTAATGATGATGGCAGCAATTTTACAGATAATCCATTTAAATTGGCTTAAATTTACAACCTTATAAAATCATCAATCCATGGCAGAAAATACAGAAGAAAAAACACCGCAGGCACCGAAATTGACCAACGATCAATCTTATTCCTTTTTTAAAAACTATATCAACACATCATCGCCAACAGGTTTTGAATATCCTGGTCAGAAGTTGTGGTTAGACTATATTTTACCTTATGTTGATACACATTTTACAGATCCTTATGGATCGGTGGTTGGTGTAATCAATCCAGATGCACCTTTTAAAGTAGTAATTGAGGCGCATTCTGATGAAATCAGTTGGTTCATAAATTATATATCAGCAGATGGTTTAATTTATGTAAAGCGAAATGGTGGAGTAGATCATCAAATAGCTCCAGGAAAGAGGGTTTTGATTAGAGGTAAAAAAGGAATTGTAAAAGCAGTATTCGGATGGCCAGCGATTCATACAAGATTGGGCAGCGATAAAGAAACACAACCCAAAGTTGAAAACCTCTGTTTAGATTGTGGAGGAAGAACTAAAAAAGAAGTAGAAGATTTAGGAATTACCGTTGGTTGTGTAGCAACTTATGAAGAAGGTTATGATGAATTGGCTTATGGTTATTTGATTGGTAGAGCTTTTGACAATAGAGTCGGAGGTTTTATGATTGCTGAAGTTGCAAGATTACTCAAAGAAAACAAAAAACAACTTCCATTTGGATTGTACATTGTAAACGCAGTTCAAGAGGAAATTGGTTTAAGAGGTGCTGAAATGATTGCACGACGCATTAAACCAAATATTGCTCTAATTACTGATGTTACCCACGATACTACAACGCCAATGATCAATAAAATGATTGAAGGAGATGTGGCTTGCGGTAAAGGTCCATCACTTGCATTTGGACCGGCTGTTCACAACAAATTAATGACATTGGTTCAAGATGTTGCGGAAGCCAATAAAATTCCGGTTCAATTGCGTACGGTAAGCAGAAGCACCGGCACAGATACAGAATCCTTTGCCTATGCCAATGATGGTTGTCCTTCAATGTTGATTTCAATTCCTTTGAGATATATGCATACAACAGTAGAAATGTTGCACAGAGACGATATTGAATATACAATTCAATTGATGTATGAAACATTATTGACATTAACACCAGATACCAATTTGAGTTATTTTTCTTAATAGGGATAGATTTTTATTATACCCATAAATCGAAAACAAAAGCCGCGAAATATTGCGGCTTTTGTTTCTTATTGATCAATTAACATCAAATATCAATATGATAAACCTAAAAAATATACAAACTGAAATTGACGCAAGTTTTCTCTATAAAATACTTGCAGAAAATGAAAAAGATGAAAACGTTGCAAAGGTTTTTCATCAAATGAGTGAAATTGAGCAAAGTCATGCTGAAGCATTTGCCAAAAAGAACAATTTGGATCTCTATAAATTACCATTGCCCTCGAAGAGAGCTAAAATTTTAGAATTTATTGGAAAGATATTTGGATATGATTATGTGTTAGGGGTGTTATTAGACACGGAGAAAAGTATTTCTAATGCAGTTGTTGGAGCAAGAAAGAAATCAAAAACCACGAGTTCAATATCTGATACAGCACATGTAACCATTTTAAAAAACATACTCAACCACAACAAAAACGTATCAGGTTCAAATTTAGCAAGATTTGAAAAAAGGCATCGTTCTGTAGGAGGAAATGCTTTAAGAGCTGCTGTTTTGGGAGGCAATGATGGGTTAGTTTCTAATTTTAGTTTGGTAATGGGCATTGCAGGAGCAAGCAGCGGACAAAGTGAAGTATTGTTAACTGGTTTGGCTGGATTACTGGCTGGTGCATTATCAATGGCTTTAGGCGAATGGATTTCGGTAAAAAGTTCACAAGAACTTTTTGAAAATCAAATGCAGTTGGAAATGGAAGAAATAGAAACCAATCCAGAAGGTGAAGAAAAGGAATTGGCATTGATATACATTTCAAAAGGCATTCCTGAAGCACAAGCAATGCAAATGTCGAAAGATATAATGTCAAATAAAGATCATGCACATGAGATTTTAGTAAAAGAAGAATTAGGCATCAATATTGAAGACTTAAAAGGTTCTGCAATGGAAGCAGCAATCACTTCATTTTTACTTTTTGCAATGGGGGCTATTCTTCCAGTTATACCGTTTTTCTTTTTGGGAGGAATAAAAGCCATTTTAATTAGTGCGTTGTTAAGTGCTATCGGATTGTTTGGCATTGGTGCGGCAATCACTTTGTTTACAGGAAAAAGTGTATGGTATTCAGGATTTAGACAAGTTATTTTTGGATTGTTTGCAGCCGCAATAACATTTGGAATTGGAAAGGCAATTGGCGGAGTTTTAGTAGGATAATTTGTGCCAACATTTTACATTTTGGAAACAATCATAATTGTACAGACAATCCAAATTGATTGATTCCGTTGCTTTGTTGATAAGAAGATCTAGCAAAATTGATATGCATTTTTTTAATGGAATAACTGGCTCCAAAAGAAAAACCAGTTAAACCATTAGCACTATTTGCAATCAACAACTCTGACCTTCTTAAAACATTAAATCCTACAGAAAATTGCAATTTATCACTAACCAAAATCTCTGTAGCAAAAATTAAATGCCTAAAAAGATTGCTAGCCAAATCATTGGAGCTTTTTCGTATGCCGTTTGCATTATTAAAAGTGGTATCGTTATAGGTTAGATTGTATTGATGTAACCTTTGGGCGGTTAACGAAAATTGCAAAGGTGAGCCTATTAATCTTTTTGTAATGCCTATTTGAATATCAAACGGCAAATCTTCTGGGATACCTGCGTAGCTCTTTAGTTGGATTCCCATATTTTTAGCTACAAAACCGATTTGTAGTTGACGGCTGCTATCAAAATAATTCAAACCAAAATCTGCTGCAATTGCAGAAGAACGGTATTGCGCATAGCTTGAATGAATAAATTTTACCGTAGTACCATAAAACCAATGTTCTAAATATTGTTTTGAAGCAGAAACTTGTGCTAGATAATCATTGGCAGAAAAGTTGCCATAAGTATTTCCAGATACGTCTGTTAATGTTGATTTTCCATAATTAAAATAAACTACTGATGCGGAGAATGTAGTTTCCCAAGGTGCATAATAAGTGGCAGTTGAGGCTTGTACAGCTTTTATGTCTGCATAAAACTGTGTAAAATTAGCAACCAATTGTTTGCCATTTTCTTTTCGCAATAATGCAGGATTATGGTAAGAAAGAGATAAATCATTTGAAAATGAAGAAACATTTGAGTTTCCTAAAGCTGAAAGTTTGGGAGAAGGTGAAACTTTGAGAAATCCAAACACCGAGGATCCTCCCAAAGTTTGACCTATTGTATCAGAAGTGACAGCTAATAAAAAAAACAAGAAAAACAAAAAACTCTTCTTCATCTTTTCAAAAATACCACAAAAGCAGTTTGGAAACAGATAAAAAACATTTTACACCAATACCAGATCAAACAATTGCTGCATATTTTTAATATAGTGAAAATCAATTCCCTTAATAAAATCGGAGTTGATTTCAAGAACATCCTTTTCGTTCTGCCAACACAATACAAGCTCTTTCAATCCCGCTCTTTTCGCTGCCAAAACCTTTTCTTTAATTCCTCCAACGGGAAGTACCAATCCTCGCAGCGTAATTTCGCCAGTCATACCTAAATAAGGCTTTACTTTTCTACCTGTAAATGCTGAAGCCAAAGCTGTCAGCATAGTTACACCTGCACTCGGACCATCTTTCGGTATAGCACCTTCTGGCACGTGAATATGAATGTTCTTTGTTGCAAAAATCTCTGGATCTATATTCCATTTTTTAGCATTGGCATTTAGATAACTTAATGCAGTGGTTGCACTTTCTTTCATCACATTGCCTAAATTACCGGTAAGTTTTAATTCTCCTTTCCCTTCACTCAACAAACATTCTATAAAAAGTATATCCCCTCCTGTATATGTCCACGCCAATCCAACCGCTACCCCAGGTATAATTGCTGTTTTATATATTTCATTTGAATATCGAGGTTTACCCAACATCTTTTCTAAATCTGAAACAGTTACTTCAGATTTAACTTTAGCATTTGTAGCATAATCCTTAGCCAATGAACGCATTATAGACGCCAATTGACGATCCAATTCACGCACACCACTTTCTCTTGTATAATTTTCAACCACATTTTCTAAAACAGCATCCTTAATCTTGAAAGGAATATTTTTTAGTCCATGTGCTTCTTTTTGTTTTGGCAAAAGATGTCTTTTTGCAATTTCAACTTTTTCTTTTATAGCATAACCACTTAAATCAATAATTTCCATCCTATCGCGCAAAGCAGGTTGAATGCTACTCACATCATTTGCTGTTGCAATAAACAATACTTTACTTAAATCATACTCAATTTCAAGATAATTGTCGTAAAATGTATGGTTTTGTTCTGGATCTAATACTTCAAGCAATGCAGATGACGGATCACCTCTGAAATCTTTACCTATTTTGTCTACTTCATCTAATATCATAACTGGATTAGATGTTTTAACTTTTCTCAAAGATTGTAATACCCTGCCTGGCATTGCACCTATATAAGTTTTACGATGACCGCGAATTTCACTTTCATCATGTAATCCGCCAAAACTCAATCTAACATATTTCCTACCAATAGCATTGGCAATACTTTTCCCTAAAGACGTTTTACCAATTCCGGGAGGACCAACAAAGCAAAGAATAGGACTTTTCATATCCCCTTTTAATTTCAATACAGCCAAATATTCTATAATTCGCTCTTTGATTTTGTCCATTCCAAAGTGATCTTGGTCTAAGATTTTTTTAGCTCTTTTTAGATCGTAATTGTCTTTGGTAATTTCATTCCAAGGAAGATCAAGCATTAAATCTACGTGATTATAAACTGTAGAATAATCAGGAGTGCTTGGATGCATTCTATCTAACTTCTCTATATTTTTTTTGAAAAATTCTTTTGCGGCAATTGGCCAATCTTTTGCATCTGCTTTTCTACGCAATTCCATCAATTCGCGGTCGTTTGATTCACCGCCCAACTCTTCTTTTATGCTTTTCAGTTGCTGTTGCAAGAAATAATCTCGCTGTTGTTTATCTAATTCGGATTTTGTTTTGTTGGTTACTTTGTTTTTCAATTCAGCAAACTGAAGTTCCCGCTGCAATAAAAACATTAATTTTTCTGTACGAAGCTTTAAATCATTCGTTTCGAGTAATTCTTGTTTCTCTTTAAGTTCACTGTTTAAATTGCTGCCTATAAAATGAATTAAGAAAGAAGGGTTTTCAATATTTTTCAATATGATTCCAGCTTCTGAAGGAATATTAGGAGATAAGGCAATAATTTGAGCTGCAAGATCTTTTAAAGATGATATTGATGCGTCAAAATGTTGGTCATTTTCAATGGTATCTTCTTTTAGCAACTCTATAGAACCTTTGAAATAAGGGTCTTCCTCAGTAATTTTTTTTAATTTAAATCTAATTCTACCTTGTATGATAACGGTTGTTCCACCATCTGGCATCTTTATTAACTTTATGATTTTGGCTACTGTACCAATTTTTACCAAATCTCCAACTTGAGGGTCTTCAACTGAACTGTCTTTTTGTGCCAAAACACCTACCAATTTGTCAGTCTTATAGGCTTCATTAACCGCTTTTATTGATTTATCTCTACCAACAGTTATAGGTATTACAACGCCCGGAAACAAAACAGTATTCCGGAGGGGCAAAATGGGCAACTCCTCCGGAATACTTGATTCATCTATGTTTTCAGCTTCTGATTCATTCATTGGTATTATCGGCACAAAATCCATTTCATCATCTTGGGCATTCCAAAATTCTCTTTTCATAATCGTTAAAGTGAATGACAACCTGACAGAAATCAGGATTCTTCTTGTTTATTTTTAAGATACACCCTTAATATTCAAGTTTAGTGCCAATCATTTCTAAAAAACCAAATCCAAAGAAATTAAACCTTACAAAGTAATTGCAACACCTACTTGAATTGTGCTGCTCTTCCATTTGTCACTTGCGTTAATATTGTTAACATTTGTAATTCCCAAACCATATCTACCATAAACTCTCAACAAAAGTAAATTCAACTCAACACCTCCCAACAAGGCAACGTTGCCATTTTTAAAAGCGGCTTTCCCATTTTGGAGTAGGTTTTGATTTTTTGACATAAGAATACTAAACTGTGGACCCGCTTGAAAGGTCAATAAAGATATAGGACGCCAATTGATTAATACTGGAATCGACAATTGGTCTAACTTTACATTTTTTACTGTACCAGGGTTAATTGTATTGTACAGTGTATCAAAAGAATAACCTGTTTTTGTAGAAGTTTGAACAAATAATACTTCAGGTTGAATACCCCATTTCTTGCTAAACATGAGTTCCGCCATTCCTCCTATGTGATAACCCCATTTAAATTCGTTGGTAAAAGACTTGTCATCAATTTTATACACATTTGCTCCTGCCTTTATTCCCAATTTAACGCCTTGTGCAGAAATAGAAGTTGCTGCAAATGCAAATGCAATACAAAAAGCCAGTTGTTTCGTTTTAAGTTTCATGATTTTTAATTTTTTTGATGAATAAAAAATGGATATTACGAATCGGAAATATCTAACAAAAATTTTAACTATTAAAATATGAAATGTGAAAGTTTTCCTAAATTAATTCCAAGAGAGTTATTTCAGGCAATATACCTACCCTGCCTGGATAACCAATACATCCAAATCCACGGTTGATGTATAGTTTTTGATTGCCTGATTCATATAAACCTGCCCAATGTTTATAATAATATTGAATAGGACTCCATTTTATTCCAGGAATTTCTACTCCAAACTGCATTCCATGTGTATGACCACTTAACATAAGTTGGATATCGTTATATGATGGAACAATTTCACCATTCCAATGGCTAGGATCATGACTCATTAAAATTTTAAATGGATATTTTTCTGTACCAACAATGGCTTCATTCATTTTACCATATTTGGGGAAATTGGAAGTTGCACTCCAATTTTCTACACCTAGCAAAGCCAATTCACTTCCGTTTTTTTCAACAACCACATGCTCATTCATCAATAAATGCCAACCCATTTCTTTATGAATTGATTTCAAGGTTTCAAGATTTGCAATTTTTTCTTCTATTGATGACCAGTTTTTATAATCTCCATAATCATGATTTCCGAGGGTACTAAACACACCTAAGGGAGCTTTTAACTTAGTGAATAAATCTTTAAGGATTTTCATTTCACTGGCTTCATTGTTTACCAAATCTCCGGTAAATAAGATTATATCAGGCTTACAATCTAAAATCATTTTTACACCTTTTGCAACTGCCTTATGATTGGTAAGACTACCAGAGTGTATATCAGAAATATGAACAATTTTTAAACCTTTAAATCCAATAGGTAAATCTGGAAAATTTAGCTTTATTTTTTCTACACGATAACTGTACATGTTTCCAAAACCATAGATCAAAGTACCAAAAAGAGAACTACCGATTCCCAAACCTATCCAGCTCATAAATGCAGAACGAGTAATCATTGGGCTATGAACTGGTTCTTTTTCCCTTATGGTTTTCAAAATACGATTACCACCCCAATGCAAGCCCCTTTTAATGTCGTCAATGAGCAAAAAAACAATTACAACTACTTTTGCTATAAAGTATAGAAAAAGAGTAGCATTTGTATAGA